>NZ_CAWQJR010000146.1:0-46896 GCF_963894935.1 Xenorhabdus sp. PB61.4 | reverse complement strand
GACTCGAATTTATTTATCAATATGTTAGAAGTATTAAAGCGAACCTATCGTGATGCAGAAACGCTGAGCGTGATTTTAGATAACTACGGTATCCATAAAAGTAAGAAGGTCAAAGAATGGCTGTTGAATAATCCCACCGTGACGCTGCTATTTCTTCCGGTCTACTCGCCTTGGTTAAACAAAATAGAACGGTTATGGCAATCACTCCATGAAACGGTGACACGCAATCATTGTTGCCAATTTATGTGGCAGCTTATTCGTAATGTGAAAATTTTTTTGAAAAGGGCCTCGTTAACGAATTGGAAAGAAATGAGAAAAATAAGAGTCTCATCATTATGACAAACTATTTAATTTTTATTCCGGGTGATAAATATATTTTTTGTAGGCAGGCAAATATTATGCAAGTTTCATATGAAGTAACGGGAATGGATTCCCTTGCCCGTCAGTTTCTGAACGGGAAAAAGTTTTAAACCCCATATACTGGTAGAAACCGACACCTTGTTGATTCTGCTCATTCACATCCAGCTCATTAATTTTCAATTCACTGATTGCAAACTCTAACAACATTTTGCCAACACCTTTTCCACGCATCTCTGGTGATACAAATAGCATTTCCACCCGATTTTGTTCGACACTCAAAAAACCTGCCACGTTATTCTGATCGTTCACTATCTTATAAACGTTCAGATTGGGTAAGTACTCATTTACCAATGGACGCAACTCATCGATCATTCCCAGAGGTAAAAAATCATGAGTAGCGCGCACTGAGGCTTCCCAAATTTGGAGCAGTGTCGGGAAATCATGTTCGGTAGCTTGCTGTATCTGCATTAAAATATCTCCGTATTTTTAATTTGCCAGTACACGATCTTTGCGACAAATAGCTGCTAATAGCATATAAACCGCAGTCGTCAGTAAGACCAGGAAGAAGAAGTCCATTAATCCATTATTCTGCATCGCTCCGGTATGCTGAACCGTATGATGTTGAAACATGAAGTTCCCTGCTCCTAATGGACCCATGGCAGAACCGATACTATAACTTAGCAGCATAACCTGAGTTGCGGCGACAATATAAGATGAATCCAGTTTGTCACAGGCAAGTGTGATGGCGAGTGGATAGAGGGCAAAAGATGACATGCCTAACAGCGCCAGCGCCACGATCATGACGATATAACTTTCAGAAAGGTAGGTCATACCGACAGCAAATACACCTAACAGTGAAGCCATTGCCAATAACAGGGTTTTACTGACTATAATGGACAGCTTGCTGATAATAGGCTGAATGGCCATTCCACCCAGAATAATTGCAGCCATTAATACACCGACCTGTTCGGTATTAAACTTACTTTGACTCAATGATAAAGGCATCAGGCCATAGATGGTCCCCATCACAATCCCTGAAGTCAGACAGCCGACAATTGCCGGTTTACTGAAACGAGTGATTTTTTTCAGTGACAGGCGCTGATGCTGTAATGCAGGAGGCTGACCCTGACGTAAAAATAATGGCGGCAGAGTCGCAAGCAGTAATAACGCTAAAATAACTGCAAAAGGAATCACGCCCTGAGTGCCTATAAAGCCAATGCCCAGTTGACCGAGTGTTGTACCACCATATAGCGACGTCATGTAAAGACCCAGACGTTTTGCACGCTCTTTAGGGCTGTCGCCAATCAATAACCAGGATTCAACTACCACAAAAACACCGGCAACAGCTACTCCAGCTATGCAGCGAATAAGCAACCACATTTCCTTATTGGGAAAAAAAGGCAATACCATAACTGTTGCTGCTAAGAGCAGCAAAAAACTTACAAATGAAAAACGGTGCCCTATTTTGGCAATAACAGGTTCAATCATAAGTGAGCCTATTAATAAACCAACGTAATAAGAACTGGCTAACCAGCTTGCGTAGCCTGTATCGATGCTGAACCCCGCCATTGATAACGGAATTAAGCTCATCAGGTAACCAGAAGCAATCGCAAACACAGTCAAGCCCGCAACAGGTACAAATGCACTGTCATTCTTGCGCAGCAGTTTCACTACTGTCGTCTCCACATAAAAAATCAGTCAGGTATGCGCTGCTTCTCATCAGGATCTTGCCGAATGGCAATAACGACATATACCAAGGACAGGGATATGTCGTAGTGATTCAAGCAGTGATATTTTGCTCAAGAGTCTTGAGTTGTGCGGACTATAGCCGTTTCTATTAAATAGATACAATGAGAAAAACTGATACTGATGAATGAAAAGATTTATGAAGACAGGGAAGATAATGAAAGGGCAATTATTAGCATTTATTGTAGTTGAAATCTAACAGCTCATATCAGTTTTTAAATGAATAAAAGGTTAATTTATTGTTTTTTAAATGAATTAATTGGGTTTGGATAACCATAAATTTAGTATTAAAGTTAATAGTCTAATTATTATAAGAGATCATTAAAATTACTATGTGGCATATGCTATCCCGGTTTTATAGCTCTTAAATTCGGTTGAAAATGTTATGGGATAACCCAATGAAAGAAATCAACACACTTAAGTCAGGTGATGAATTCAATAATAAACAAATTTGTGAGATTTTTGGTTGTAGTCCACAAGGTGGAATGCGTCGATCACATGGAAAAAACACCTTACTACTTGTTTCTAATCACATAAAATCTATTTATGACGATAGGTGGGATGGGAATATTCTCCATTATACAGGCATGGGTTCTAAGGGTGATCAAAGCTTAACATTTAGCCAGAATAAGACTCTTTTTGAGTCTAAATCTAATGGTGTAAAAATTCACTTGTTCGAGGTGTTTAAAGACAAAAAATACACTTATGTCGGGGAAGTTGAGTTAGCGGATGAGACCTACACCGAGAAACAACCAGATATCGAAGGAAATGAGCGCTTAGTTTATGTGTTCCCGGTTAAATTAGTGACAGGAAAGCGTATTGTCTCAAAAGATGATATTTGCTCTATCTATGAGCATAAAATACGTAAGGCAAAAAAACTTAGTTTGGATGAGCTTAAACAACGGGCTAAATACGCACGTAAGCTTCCGGGAAGTTCTACTCAAGTTTCTATTCGATATGAACGTAATGAATATGTTGCTGAATACGCGAAACGCATAGCCAAAGGTGTCTGTCAGCTTTGTTTAGTTTCCGCACCGTTTTGTAATTTACAAGGAGAGCCCTATTTAGAAACTCATCATATTGAATGGCTTTCAAAAGGAGGGTTAGATACGATAGAGAACACGGTTGCATTGTGTCCAAATTGTCATAAGAAGATGCATGTTGTTGATGAGGATAAAGATAAGGAATTCCTTCGTCAAAGAGTTATTGAGCTGTAGTATTGTGCTCTATATTTTGTGTTTAGTCTGTGTAGGATAAAAACAAGAAGTATCATTTTAACTTCAATTCGACTTCTTGTTTTTTCCATTTAAATCATCACCAACGCTTGATCATCAGTGACGTATTAATCCCGCCGAAAGCAAAGTTATTGCTTTGGATAAACTCAGTTTGGATTGAACGCGGCTGGTGTATAATGTAATCCAGTTCACCGCAAGCCGGATCAACTTCATTCAAGTTGATGGTCGGCGCGAACCAGCCTTCATTCATCATTTCAATACTAAGCCATGCTTCCAGAGCACCGCAGGCACCCAATGTGTGACCGAAATAGCTTTTCAGTGAGGAGATCGGCGTTCTGTTACCAAAGATGTTGGCAGTGGCCTGACTTTCCGCGACATCTCCACGCTCGGTTGCTGTACCGTGAGCGCTGATATAACCAATATTCTCAGGTTGAAGCCCGGCTGATTTCAGCGCCATTTCCATACAGATTTGCATCGTTTCTGATTTTGGCTGGGTGATATGGGAGGCATCACAGTTAGTGGCAAACCCGATAATTTCACCGTAAATTTTGGCACCACGTGCTTTAGCATGTTCCAGATCTTCGAGAATAAGAGTTCCTGCACCTTCGCCAATCACCAGGCCGTCACGATTAGCATCAAATGGGGAAGGTGTTGTTTTTGGTTCGTTGTTTTTCTGGCTGGTGGCGAATAGAGTATCAAATACAGCGGCTTCTGATGGACACAGTTCTTCTGCACCACCAGCAACCATTACAGTCTGATAACCATTACGAATGGCTTCCCATGCATAACCGATGGCCTGACTGCCAGAGGTACAGGCGCTTGAGGTTGGAATGACTCGGCCACGCAGTCCGAAAAACAGACCGGTGTTGACCGCAGTAGTATGAGGCATCATCTGCACATAAGTTGTACCGGTAATATTATTGGTGTGTTTTTCGGTCAGCATGGTAGCGAATTCACTGACGGGTTTAGTACTGCCTGTTGAGGAACCATAAGCAATACCGGTTTCACCATTTGTCAGGATGGGATCGCCAATCAGCCCTGCCATTTCAAGCGCCAGCTCAGTTGCCCGAGTAGACATCAGTGAAACACGTCCCATAGAGCGGATACGCTTGCGGGTATAGTGATCAGGCAAAGTAAAATCAGTAACGGGGGCCCCAAGATGAGTATTAAGCCCATCATATTCTGCCCATTCTGGCATTTGTTGTACTGCATTCACGCCGGATTTTAACCCAGAGGAGACCGATTGCCAGTCGTGCCCCAAAGCGGTGATCCCACCCATTCCGGTGATGACGACTTTGCGTGTCATAGCATTCCTCCGTTGACCGAAATTACCTGACGGGTGACGTAACCTGCAATATCAGACATTAAATAGCTGGCAAGCCCGGCAACTTCATCTGCCTGTCCCATGCGTCTCATAGGGATCATATTCATAGCTTCTTTTAAAGCGATTTCTTCAATTTGGGTCATATCGGTATCGATTAATCCTGGTGCAATACAGTTCACGGTGATTTTTCGTTTTGCCAGTTCGATTGCAAGCGCTTTAGTTGCGCCGATAATACCGGCCTTAGCCGCACTATAGTTGACTTGTCCACGGTTACCCATCAAACCAGAGACGGATGACAACGTGATAATACGACCACCCTGACGTAGTCCAATCATTGGCATTACGCAGGGATGTATCACATTGTAAAAACCATCCAGATTAGTATGAATGACACTATCCCAGTCACTTCCGTCAAGCGCTGGGAATGCGCCATCTTTAGCAATACCAGCATTACAAACAATGCCGTAGTAAGCACCGTGTACTTCGATATCTTTTTCTAATGTGGTACGGCAGGCATCGCGATCTGAGATATCAAAACTTAATATCCGCCCGTTACCACCGTTAGCCTGGATCTGTTCCAGCGTTGCTTCCGCACCTTTCGTATCACGATGATAATGAACAATAGTGGTGAATCCATCTGCTGCTAATTGGCAGGCGATTGCCCTGCCGATCCCTTTGCTGGCACCAGTGATTAAAACTGAACGCATTATACTGCTCCATCCCGTTTAAATAGTTGTTTAAGTTCTTCTTTTTCTGGTTGATAGGTATTCAGTCGGCCTGTTACCAGTACGGTACCGTTACAGCTGACTTCACCTTCAAAACTACCGAATTTTTCATCCTGCAATAACAGATTCATTCGAATATCCAAAATACTGCCGTATATGAACGCAGGAACCTGACTGCGCACTGCCCTACCGCCAAGCAGCATACCCAGAGATGAATCTTCTTCCTGCCGTTCTTTGCGATGCCAGCCAGACCAAACTCCGACAGTTTGTGCCATCATTTCAATAGCAAACCAGTTTGGCAGGTTCTTTTCTGTGTTAAGGAAAGGTGCCAGTACACCTTCATGGTTAACTGTTACCTGACAATGCACGCTTTCACTGGAGACACTAATAACCTTTTCCAATAGCACCATCGGAGTTTCGTGGGGGATATAGTGATGGACAGGTAAATAAGAGTGAGCGGGTGAGTAGTCAGACATTATACAGCTCCCAGAATCAGACTGGTGTTATTTCCGCCAAAAGCAAAGGAGTTGGACATGACAACCGGTTTTTCTAACAGCACAGGTTGTGTCAGAAGGCCGCAGCTTGCCAACGAAGTATCTACTCCCGAACGGGAGAAATCCTGTGCTGGTAATGGTAATTTCCGGCTTAGCAACAACCAGCACAAACCAGCTTCACAGGCTCCTGCGGCACCGAGAGTATGGCCTGTCAAATGCTTGGTTGAACTGCATGGGGTACGTTCGCCAAAGAGCTGATTGATGATCAGTGATTCCATCTGGTCATTGAGTTTTGTTCCCGTTCCGTGCAGGTTGATATAGCCAATCTCTTGTGTGGAGAGTCCTGCATTACTCAATGCCATATTGATAGCTTCAGCGGCACCCTTTCCTTCAGGATGAGGGGCTGACATATGCCATGCATCACTAGATTCCCCAGCACCAAGTAGTGCCACAGAGTGAGGTTCCCGTGTCAGCAGTAATAGGGTAGACGCTTCGCCGATAGTGATGCCCTGACGATCTTGGCAAAATGGTTCGCATAATGTTTCCGAGAGAGCCTCAAGGCTATTGAAGCCGTTGATCGGCATACGGCTAAGGGTATCGGCACCTCCCACAATAGCCACATCTGCCATTCCCATCTCAATGAGACGTTGACCACTGATAATCGCCCGTGAACTGGATGAGCAGGCGGTGGAAATGGTAAAAGCCGGCCCTGTTAGTTCAAGGTAATTGGCAATAAATCGGGAAGGATCTCCCAGCTCCTGCTGATAATAGTGATAGGATTCATCGGATTGTTGATTAACTGCTCGGTTAACATGAGTATCACCTTCGTTAAGGCCGGAAGTACTGGTTCCCATAATGACGGCGATCCGCTCCCGTCCATATTGCGCTATGGCTTTATCCACTTGGGGTTTTATCTGCATTAAGGCTGCCAGTAACAGCTGGTTGTTGCGGCTATTATGCTGGTGCAAATACGAGGGAATAGCAGGCAATTCAGTATCAACGCCTCCCAGACAGCAGGTTTTATCAGGCTGTAACCAGCCTGAGCGCGCATACATGCCGGGAGCGTGCCCGGAAACCAGATTCTGTGCAATGTCATCTACATTATTACCCAAGGCATTAAGCATGCCTACGGCAGAAATATAAATCATGTTTTACTCTTCTAAATGCTGAATGGCGATGTCATAACCAAAAATAAACTGCCGGACGTGTACCGGATACCGTCTGCCATTTTGGGTGTCATATTGAATTTCAGTAATTAAATGACCTTTATTATCATGTAATTGCCTGATGTTATCCGTGTCCTGTAGTGTCCATCCTTCGGGCAGGAGTGGAAGCCATGAAGAAACCGGCCAGTAACTGAGCATGATATCGGCCAAAACCTGACTGGCAGGCGGAATTTCCGGTAGTACCAGAGATTGTTCCGCATGGATGCCATTATGGTCATAAGTCAGTTTGAACAGACGAATACCCAGTGATGATAAGCCAGCTAGTGATAACTGGTCTTCACTAGCGTTTAGCAGAACAATTAATGACTGCTGTTTGCCTTTCACTGTTGCGGTCAATAATTGCTGTTCATTGATGGCTGGTGTGATACCCGGTGCAGGAAGTGAGACACGCACACCCGGTTTCAGCCATGCTCTGGGAGAGCCATTTTCCGGCAAATTAGTACAGGCTGCCAGCAGACATACCAGTGGCAGGATAAATAATCGCATCATGCTTTTTTGTTCCTTTTGGGACGTTCAGGCATTGCCAGTGGTGAAAGTAGAAACGCCGTGAAAATTCCGCTACATAATACAATACCAAAACTACTGATTGCTTGAGTACTGCTGAATACAAGCATGCCCAGAGTGAGCAGTGACGTGCACATTGCAACGGTGATTGCCAGTAGCGAAGTCAGTGGTGTACCACGAGGATTGCTGAAAAACAGGGTATAGTTAATACCGATCCCCAGAACTAGCACCAGTGCCAGTATTGAGAATAGATTGAGACTGTAGCCGCTGAAGCCGAGAACAGCCAGTGCGCAGCCGAGTGATAACAGAGATGGCAGGATACTGACCGCGCCACGACGCAGGCCAAGCCTGATCATGTAACTGACTTCGATTAAGATAATAGAACCCACCAGCAGCCAGCCGAGTATGGTGCGATAAAACTGGAACATCTCATCGAATGCCAGTTTGCGATCGACCCAACTGATACCGGTTTGTTTCTCGGCTAACTGACGCATAAGGATACTGTCTTTCACACCTGTTACCGGAAGCAGAATCCCACTCTGGCCATTTGGCAATGTGATCCACATCAGGCGCCAGCCTTCGCTGACTACGCTGTTGAGCCAGTCGTCAGGCATAACAGTCATTGGGTTTAAATCCGGCTGTTTAGCCGGCAGCCCTGTTTCTGTAAGACGTACCATGATATTCGGAACAGCAGCTTTGAGTAGCTTCAGATCTTTCTGCTGTTGAGCAAGAGAAGATAACGGCAGCCGTTGATAGTTTTCGAACGTACCTCGCTGTTTTTCCAACTCCAGTAGGGGGATAAAATTTTCCAGACGTTGCAGTGTCTGTTCTGCGTTATCGCCATAAACGACAAACCACTTCTGATCACTCCTCTGTCCGGTTAGTTCGGCGATACGTTTTTCCTGTTGGTGAATATCCTGAGGTAGCGCTTGTAGCTGAGCGATATCATCATTGATGTGTAAACGAGAAATACCGATTAGAGCAAATAGAGTCAGAGTGACAGGCAGCCCGATGTAAAACAATTTGTTACGTCGCCACAATGCCAGCCAGCGCATTAGCATAATCATCGCCGGGATTGGGCGAACGGGCAGATTCTTAGCCAATATGGGATACCAGCAGATCACTGTCAGGCAAGAAGCGGTTAAGCCCGCAGCAGCAAATACAGCGAGCTGACGTAAACCGGGGAAGGGAGCAAACATCATGATTAAATAAGCAATGACGGTTGTTGCCAGTGCCATCAGCAGAGCAACCAATACTTTGCGCATACTTTGCCACGGATTAACTTCCTGCCCGTGAACCATACGCTCAGTCAGATAATAAATCGCATAATCAGCAGAAATACCGATGATACTGATGCTCATAACCAGCGTCATAAAGTGAAGTTCACCGAATATACCCAGTGTCACAACTGTGCCAGCCAATGCCCCCATACTGATGGAAAGAATACATAACAGCAGCGGCTTAAGGGAACGAAACACACCGTAAATCAGCAGTAGCACACCCAGTACGGTTGCACTGCCCAGTGTGGAAATATCATGTTTTGCCTGCTGACTGGCATAATCACTGTAAAACAGAGTTCCCCTTGAGATCACTTTTGCATCAGGGAAACGAGCTTCCAATGATTGCTCCAGCTTACCCAGTTCAGTGACAGCCTGATGTGTCTGCTGCATATCAAACGAAGAGCCATTCAGTTCAGCATGGAGCAGATACCAGATCCTTCCTGTACCGTCTTTGGCTGTTAGCCAGCCATGCTGTAGCCGTAACCGACTGGATGTCTGCTGAAGAGCCAACTGTGATCCCCTGACCAACATCAGTGGGTCATTGCTGAGTTCTTGCCCACTGACACCTGAGAAAGTTGAATAGACCTGAGACAAAATCCAGTTTGCCTGTTGAATCCCCTCTGATTTCAGCCGGTCACGGGTCGTAGGATCAAGCATGGCATTACGGTGCTTGTAGTAAAAAGTACCCCATTCTTGTTGTTGCTCTGCATTTATCGGTCCTTTGACATGAGCCAAAAACGGTTTTTTTTCCAGCTGTTCCTGCCAATACTCAGCTGGTGCTGAATTATCTTCCGTTCCAGGGCTGACCATCCACACCAACTGGCGATCAAGCCGCTGCATAAATTCATCTTTTAATGCCGGCGGTATATCTCCGGCGCTTTGTGCAGGTAGGAGTGCCAGCACGCTGGTGGACAGACGCGATTGTGGTAGTAGGATCGCTGATGAAACCACGAGAAGAGTGCATATCAACAGCCAAAATAGTGCCAGCAGACGCGGATTAAAATTTGAAGTGTTGTTCTTCTTCATTGCTCAGCATCTCTGGTGTTAAACGGTGTTTGGTAAAAAAGAGTTCAGTGCGATCACCTTGTTTATCGAGCAACAGAATCGAATTGAGATTGTCTTTGCCTTTTAGGGTAATGATGGTGAACAGTTTGTCCAAAGGGGAAGTTTTTGGCGTGAGTTCCAGTTGCCATGTTTCCTGTTCTAGTTCTTTGAACTCAATTTTAAAATTTTCTTCCAGTACAGCGCGATCTGCTTGAAATAGCGCGCGCATCAGGTGATTGAACTGAAACATCTGAGGATTTGAATCCGCAGTAATAACCTGAGGTGCTTGCCCTGCGATAGCCTGAACCAGCCGGTTGTCATCCAGCACTAAAGTGAGAGGAAAAGGTTTTTGCTGATGCCACCAAAGTCCTTTATGTTGAGTAACCAGCATCTCACCGCTGGAATGTAGTGGCTGCGGCATCCCCTGAATATGGCGCTCTTGGGTGAACTCCGCCCGAACTACAGGTTGTGTAGAGAAGCGTTGTTGCAGTTTTTCAAGCGTGACGGCATGAGCATAGTTATTAATAGATAATAGAAGTATTGCCAACCAGAACTTTCTCATGGTTTGACTCCCATACGCTCAAACAGAATATCTGGGCTGACAAAGGACATTTCCTGCGTTTTCTCTGCAACAGCTACCTGAATGGTGTAACCCGTCGTTGTTTTATTGCCGCTCTCAGCATCAAAAATTTGATAAACCAGCTTCAGCCGGTTTTCAAACTCTTTGATGGTGGCTTGTACACGTATTTTCTGACCGAATTCTATTGGACGACGATATTTAATTTTTGCATCAACAACCGGCCAGACATAGCCTGATGCGATCATTTCTCGGTAACCATAATTGAGCTGTTCCATCAGTGCTTCACGAGCAATTTCAAAATAACGGAAATAATTACCGTGCCAGACTACGCCCATTGGGTCAGTGTCATGGAAGGGTACGGTTAATTCAACCTCGCTGCTAAAACGGGGCGCTGTCAGCATTCCTTACTCCTTGGCTTTATTTGTAGGTAATTGCCAAAAATCGAAAAAGTTAAACCAATCAAGCGGAGATAGCAGAGCATAATGCTCGAGGCGAGAAGCATAGTGATCAACCGCTTGCTGTAATGCCTGCTCTCTCTGTTTACGGGGAAGTTCCAATGGATCTGCGAAAGGCTCACAATAAATTCTGAACCGATGATTTTGCTTAAGAGCAAACATCAGCAAAACCGGACAGCGTAATACGGATGCCAGAATAAACGGCCCTTGGGGAAAAGGAGCTGAATCACCAAGAAACTGACTCCAGACGACTCTATGCGTGCTGATACGTGATGGATTAACGGCGATGCGATCACCGACAATGGCTACCCATTCCCCGGCATCAATTTTTTCTTTCAGCAGGATAGCGGTATCTGCGCCTACATCCGTCACTGGCAATAAATTAATGCCCGCTTGTGGCGAGACTTCTTCAATAATTTGCTTAAAACGCTGGGCATGTTCAGTAAACACCAGAGCATTAATTGTCCGCTGTCCGGCATGCTGAGCCAGTGCCCGGCAAACTTCGATATCGCCCAGATGAGAAACCAGCAACAGTTTTCCGCGAGAGTCGCCACCTAAAAGAATATCCTCCGCACCGTCGGCAAATTCGATATCTTTGCCCCATCTCAGATCACCGCGCCAGCTTGCTATTTTATCCAACATGGCACCACCAAAGCGCAAATAATGGCGGTAGCTGTTAAGCCCGGAAGGAATAGCAATCTTTTTGTGCTGCATGGTCTGTTTCAGACGGATAAGGTATTGCTGTGATGCCTGACGTTGTACTCCGCCGGTTGCCCAGAAATAACCGACGACTGGATAAAGTAACCATTCAAATGGCTTGCGTCCGAGGCTGCGGTAAACTGCCAGCATAAACTTCATGCCAGCTAAACCCTTACGCTCTTTAATAGCAGACCAATGACGTCGATTACCCCACCAGTGGCTAAATAAAGAACGCTTACGCCATAATAAAGCAGGAAATCGTGGCAACATGGCAAAAAACAGACGGGTATGCATCCAAGAAATACTGAGGTTGTCGCGTAAAGCATGAAAATGGGATAGCCCATTTTCGGGATAAGTCACTTGTGTCGGGACAAATTCACTTTCCGTACCCTGCCAGTACAGGCGGACCATAATTTCAATATCAAAGTCCATCCTGCGTCCGATACTCTTTTTTGTCAGCAAATTAAGTGTGGGAACCAATGGATAAATCCGAAAGCCGCACATGCTGTCTTTAATGGAAAGAGAAAGGGTTTCTATCCAGACCCAGAAATGTGTTATATAACGCCCGTAAAGCCGAGATTTGGGCACTGAGGCGTCATATTGTGGCAGGCCGGAAATCATACGATCCGGATATTGCTGAGCTTTGGATAAAAAAAGCGGAATATCCTCAAGGCAGTGCTGACCATCTGCGTCAACTTGTAGAGCGTGACTATAGCCAGCGTTTGCTGCTGCCCGCATTCCAGCCATCACAGCACCACCTTTTCCCTGATTTTGTTCAAGGCGGATTAGAGTAACATTGGGTGTTACCGTGGCCAGATTTTCGAGGCAATGCTGTGTAGTCATGTTGCTGCCATCATCAACGATAAAGCAGTGAAGCTGATAGTGGGATAGCTGTGCCAAGACAGCGGACATCGTTGCCCCATGGTTATAGCAGGGTATAACCACGCATGGTGTAATCGTGTTTGTGCTCAACGACATAATTTGATTTTTCCCTGACTTGCCGTTTTGTACTCGCCACTATCAGAAGATTCCACATCATACTGAAAAGTAAGCCGATGCTTGGTTTCTTCCCAGTGAATTTTTAAGCGCAGATTATCTTCGGGTTGCAGAGGCAACTGAAATTTCACCATCTCAACAGAAGCGCAATCCCAGCCCGGAGCCAGCAGGGTCTGTGCATAATGCATAACCCAATCGATCTGAGCGACACCGGGTAAAAGTGGCTGAACGGAAAAGTGACCGCGAAACCAATTCAGGTCAGTATCTAAATACAGGCGAATAATGGCCTCGTTTGGAGCTGGTTGCTCAATATGGGTTTCAGTGGGTTTCATTAAATAGTTCCTGTAACTCAGGCCATGAGCGTTTACTTTGGGCATTCAGGGGAATAGCAGTGGTTACTCGCCAGTAGCGAGGTAGCGCAACAGGTTCCAGCCAGGGCATGAGCTGACGGCGCCAATTCTGTGAACACTTCCCACTACCTTGTTGGCGATAGTACTGAAATGCTTCATCATCTAAAACAAGGACAGCTCCAATATAGCTGCGTTTCCCTCGATTGATGATCAGTGCTGCGGCATCGACAACCCCATCGATTGCACATAAACGACGTTCAATTTCAGACAGAGAAATACGCTTTTCTTCGATCTTAACTAAGCGGTCACGACGCCCCTGAAGTGAGAAGTTCCCCTTTTCATCAAATAACAGTCGATCATCCAGAACCATCCCATCTGTGACAGAAAGTAGAGGAGAGTAGACGCGTAAGTTATTTTCTTTATCCTGCCGGAAAGAAACACCAGCGAATGTCTTCCAGACTGCATTATCTTCCCGGCGAGCTCGCCAGGCTATAATGCCTGTTTCGGTACTGCCATAAATTTCATTTGGGATGGTCTTGAGCCACTGTGTGACCCGCTCTGCATCAGCAAAACTTAATGGCCCTCCGGCTGAAACTACGAAAGAGCAACTTGGGGCAGAAAGAGTATCATCTAATCGTTGGAGAAATGCCGGACTGCTGATCAGAGCGTAACGTGTCAAAGAGGCCTGTGGATATTGGGTTAACTGTTCAGGAAACTCCACCATTTTACGCTCAAATGGCAAAGCAAGAGACATCGGCAGCCAGATTCGGAAAGTTAAGCCGTACAAATGCTGGTGGCTGACTGATGCACGGATAACACAAGATTGCAGTCTATCCTGCCATAAAGAAGCCAGCCACTGGGTTTCGAGATCCATTACAGCCACAGGTTTGATGACCTGTTTAGGTATTCCGCTGGAGCCAGAAGTGAACATGACCAGTACTGCATTCCGGGATATATCAGGCAGTGTTGTTTCAGGGATAATATTGTCTTGTTGAGGCGAAAAAATGTGCCAGCATGAACAAGATAATTTTAGGGGCAGATCGGTCAGAACCCCATCAAAGCTGGATTGTTGTTCCTGTAACTGTGCTTCACGGCAGTGTCCCGGAATAACCGGCGTTTTTCCGGCATGCAGAGTAGCTAATAAGGCAACACAGAAATGATAACTGTCATCAAAGCATAAAGCCCAGTGGGAGGCAGTATGGTTTTTCAGGCGGTGACAGAGTATCGCGACATCCTGCCGGAGCGTACTCAGTCGGATACAGTGATTGCCCCAGGTAATGACCCTGTCAGAGGCATTACCTGCTGATAACCATTGGGATACAGGGAAGGTTTTCATCTCTTTTTCACACGTTGGCGTACCAGCCATTCAATAACGATAAGTAGCCCGATTAACAGGTAACTGATCATTCCATTCCATAGTGTCCAAAGTGTCATATCGTTATACAGGCAAGTACCGAGAGCGGCTGTGCCGTTTAAAATAAAAAATAGGCACCAGATGTAAGTCACTCTGCGCGTATAGGTGATACCCTCAGGCGGCAAATCCGGCTCTTTGAGCCGGGCCAGCCTTTCCACAACAGGAGGCCCGTAGTACAGTGAACCGCCAAAAAGGGTCAGTAAAACGATATTAACGACGACTGGGTAGTACATCAAAAGTTGGTGATCACGCAGGATAAAACTTGCCAAACCCAGTAAAATTCCGGCAATTGACAGTATCCAGCCCGTATTCCAATTTATGTTTTGCTGTTTATCCGTTTTTTTTCTGCCTATGTTTTTACGACTTATTTTTGTACGGCTTAGTAATAAGCGCAAAACGAAAAACAGGATGATAATGGGCAATACGATATTAAATTGCCCATAGCTGACCATCGCCCATACCAAAAATGGCCAAGCGATTAACATCACGGTATTGGCAATACGAAACAATAAAATCAACGAGTTCAATTAGCTACCCAGCGTGTTCCTATATTTCAAAATGTTATGGGTGGGAGAAATTATTCTTCCTGCAACAGCTGTTCGACTGCATCCACCACATCCTGAACGGTGCGGACAGATTTGAATGCTTCGGGTTTAATTTTACGCCCTGTCTTTTTCTGCAAATGAACAACCATATCAACTGCATCAATGCTGTCGAGTTCCAGATCTTCATAGAGGCGTGAATCAGGCGTGATATCTTCGGGGGAAAGCTCAAACAGTTTGACTAAAAGTTGTGAAACTTCCTGATAAATTTGTTGTTTTTCCATGAGTTCCTCTGCTGTTATCCTTGTTGTGACTGGATATAAGATGACAATGTAGCAACAGAAGAAAAGTGCTGACGCATATCTTCGCTTTCGGCGGATAGCACAATGCCATAGCGGGTTTTAATCGCCAGACCTAATTCCAGCGCATCAATGGAGTCTAATCCCAGCCCGTCACCGAACAGAGGCGCTTCAGTTTCAATATCAGCAGGTGTGATATCTTCCAGATTCAGGGTATCTATAATTAGTTGTTTTATTTCGATCTGTAAGTTTTGGTTTAGTTCTTGCATGTTTGATTCTTGCATTATTGTATCCAACATCTAGTAATTTGATGGTGTTAATAACTGTGTAAGTTGGCGATTGAGCTGGCGGGCAGCAATAGCGTATCCGTTCTCTGTATCGGCAGAAAAATCCTCATTGGCGAGTTGCTCACCAACGGTAATGGTATAAATCGGTTTTCTGGGCGGGATTTGATACCACTTACTTTTTTTATCCAGCATCTTTTGGCTGCATGTAATGTGTACAACCCGGATATCACATTCACAGCGGACCGCAATATTGGCAGCACCGCGCTGGAGTGAAATAGGATGACCGGGCGTTGTACGCGTTCCTTCCGGAAAAATCAAGATATTGCCACCGGTAGCCAGTCTTTCGCGGCAGGCAGGCAGCAAGGTCTCGGCATCACTGTTGATGAGATAGCGAGCAGAGCGAACCACACCACTGAGAAAAGGGTTACGTAGCAGTGCAGATTTGACGATACAATCCACATCCGGCAGATTCGATGCAAAGATGACGTAATCCAACAAAGTAGGGTGATTGGCGACGATTAGACAGCCTTTATCTGTACGCAGTTTATCTGCACCATTAAAGTGATAATTCAATACTCCCAGTTTTCTGGTCAAAAATAGGAACAGGCGAAAACAGGTTGAGATACTACGCCGTGCGATACGGAGCCGTTTCTCAGCGTTTCGCTGAAAAACCAATAGTAAATTAAACCAGATCAGAGAAAGTAATAACCCACCAATACCAAACAGAGCAAAACAGAACCCTGTCATCAGTAGACGCCAGAGCCAGTTAGCCTGTTCAGTGATGCGGTTTATTATCTTTTCTTCCATGCTATTTGCTCCAGTGCCATGCACAATGATCGCCAGCTACGGTAAAGCGCTGTTTTCCGTTTAACCAGCCGTGTAGAAACTGAAGGCTCTGGGGAAGGGCAGGGTCTGTCTCCGGTGACGGGTGCTTTTCACAATGTAAACTCTTTCCTTGCTCAAAAAGAAACGCAACTGCGAATGGAAAGATGGGTGTATTTTCATCTATTTCATTGTGGTAGAAATCGGGGATCTTGCCGTCAAAATCGACAAGTAACACTTTGCTGTAACCAGCATGATGCAGGGTCGCAACTTCAAATAATCCCTGCTGAAAACTGTCAATTCCGGCAGAAACTGAAGAAGAAACCAGCGGTGCCTTGGCTACAATAGTGAGATTCCCCACAGACGAATTATGAACTGACATGGCGAAGTTAGTTGGGGAAATAGGTTCGGTTTGTGCCAGATTCATCAGTATCTGATAATTGCGCTCCAGTTCACCATGACGGCTGGTATAGACAATGGCATCCACTTTATTTCGGCGTAAAATGCTTAAACCGCAATCTACAGCTAGGCGGCTGCCTGAATTGAGACGGCGAGCTGTCATCATCGGGAGCTGAGAGCATTTTGCTAGAGAGTGTGAGCCATCTATGGCAGCTGGTGAAATGGCAGACCATTTTACCCATTCTTCAGGAACAGAAAGGCCCGGAGCTACGGCTTGCCAATCTGTAATATCCAATGTCAATTTCATGAAATACCGTCAATTATTTTTTCTTGCAAACCAGTAGCGTATGCCCAAGCCCTAACTGATCAATTTTGTTTTCTACTTCAAATCCGGCTTTATCGAGGAATTGATTAAAGTTGTCCATACTATAAAAACGGCTATTGCCATTTGCCATGCAGGTAAAATAAAGCGAAGTTGCATTGAGGCTATACGCAGCCGCTTCAAATGGTTGACAGTCCCAGAATAATTCCATGATGCATACTCTGGCATCTGGTTTCATTGATGCAGCGATCTTACGTAAAATATCAACAATCTGTGTTTCGGAAAAACAGTCGAGGAACTGACTCATCCACCAAATATCGGCATCTTTAGGTAATTCACAATCCGACAACATATCAACAGGGTGGCCTGAAATACGTTCAGCCATTCCCTGACTGAGGATATTTTTTTCAGCCAGTTCAATTTGCTGGGGTAAATCCAGAATAGTGACGCTGACTTTACTGTCATATTGGCAGCAGCGCAATGCCCATTTTCCTGTATTTCCACCAACGTCATAAATCAATTTGGGGTTAAGAGAAAAAATGGCTTTTAATGCTGCATTGAAAGCAGAATCAGAGTAAAAATGGTCAAATGAAAACCAGCTTGTTTTGGCTGGTTCTGGTAGTTGGCTGAGAGCCGGGTAAATTGTTGACCATTCACCAAATACTTTTAAACCGGCAGGCTTATTTTCTTGCAGCGATTCTTTCAGATGAAATAAGCCCTGGTAACATACGTCCTGAGTAAAATCCATATTGACGCGAGTCATTTTATCATGCAACAAATAATGACCAATTTTACTGAGGAAATAACGATCATCTCGCTTAAGAATAATTCTGCCACTTAACCCCATATCCAATAAAACACCTACTCCATAGCTGTCTGATTTTGAACCACTACAGATTTCATCTTTTGTTGCTCCCTCTTTATGGTGTTTATCCAGAAAAGATAAGATACCAAAATCACGCAGGCAAATTGCCGTCTGAAATAGCATTGGTGCAAAAGCAATGCGCTGAGCTTCAGTAATTGCTTCAAACGCACTTAAATCATCTTGGTCGTAATTATGGGGAGTGGTCATATATCCGTATATCCAATGGAATAGTTAAACCCTAATGAAATTAGGGTTAATGTAATAATAGGGCTACGTTCGCGTGAAATACGCCAGTAACATGAAGAAATTATTGGTTGGCCATAGTAGCTAAACGTACTTGAATGTCATTATTCAATGTATTAGTCCACATATTATATTTACGGTGGATCTTTCCGTTTTTAGCCTTTAGTCCTTTGCTGCTGATATAGTGAATAGAATAATTTTTATTCGTGTAGGTAATACGTATCTTAACTTCGTGCCCACGAGTATTCAGTAATCCGTCGATAACACCCGGAGAAATTTCATTCATTATCCATTTACGTTTTTGCCCTGCCTCAAGGATCGCTTTTTTCACTGTAGGTAGTGAATTTTTTGTCACGATTGTTGTTTGTTGAGTATTTATTGGGGTTGTGCGGGCACAGCCGGCGAGCATAACGACACAGGCCAGACTAACTAATATCTTGGATGTTGTTTTCATCATTTTTCTCTTTTGGGGTCGGGATGGATCACAAGCAATATGTCTATTTCCGATGATATATTAAATAAATAATGATGATATCGCTACACTTACTACCCATCCTTAACGGAACAGTGACTTATTGAACATTAATTGACTCGTTGTTATTGCTATCATTTATAGATAGTTCGTTATAAAAGTTTGTTTGTGAAATGAAATTGTTTATATTTACCTATAATTTTGTAGTTTGACAGGTTAAGTAAAATATAAAAAATATACTGATATTTTAATAAAAAATTTGGACGTGACTTATTCTATTTCTAATAATGATCACTCATATTTATTCTCTGTTTTTACTCAAGTAATTTATGATTCATTCATCAGGTGAATAATAATCACCATATTTATTCTTATTATTGCCGCCCATTTTCTTATCGCTAATCGACTAAGTTAAAAACAAGCACCATTATTGTTCAGCTAATGAACCATAATAGTGCAAACCATTATCTCTGATATTTTCCCCAACCTTAATCAGTTGAAAAAAAGCATATTATTATTTTGGCATGCGTATTGCTGTGTAAATCCAACTATATCCACTGGAGTATCACAGCATGACAACAATGACTGGCTATACCTTAAAATACTGGCATGAGCGGATACAACACGATGTGGAGTCCGTTTTTGCTTTACTGCAACAGCATCTAGATTCCTTTTTACCTGATGATAATGCCTGGATTTATCTTGCAACACCGGAGCAGTTACAGGCTCAGATTGGTTTACTTTTACCGGCTTATCAGCGTAATCCCGACGCATTTCCTTTGTTCGGTATTCCTTTTGCAGTTAAGGATAATATTGATGTTGCTGACTGGCCGACAACCGCGGCTTGCCCGGCGTTTGAATATATCGCAGATGAAGATGCGACAGCGGTTGCCAGACTAAAAGCGGCGGGAGCCATAGTCGTTGGAAAAACGAATATGGATCAGTTTGCTACCGGATTAGTCGGCACTCGTTCACCTTATGGCGTCGTTAAAAACAGTTTCAATGATCGTTATATTAGCGGCGGCTCCAGCTCTGGCTCTGCTTCTGTCGTTGCCCGAGGATTAGCGCCATTCGCACTTGGGACGGATACCGCAGGTTCCGGACGGGTGCCTGCTGGCTTCAATAATATTGTGGGTTTGAAACCAACAAAAGGCTGGCTTTCCGCCAAAGGTGTTGTTCCTGCCTGTCGACTCAACGATACTCTATCTGTTTTTGCCCTGACGGTTGAAGATGCTTTCAGTGTTGCGGAGATTGCCGGAGGATTCGACGAAAATGATGCTTATTCTTGCATAAATCCGGCATCTACACTCGCAATATTGCCGGATCACCCTCTATTTGCTATTCCTGCAAATCCTGTATTTTGTCATGACACGATTGCCGAATCCGCATGGCAGGAGGCTCTGCTCGAGTTGCAAAATATGGGGGCAACTCTTCAGCCAATTGATTTCTTGGTATTCAACCAACTGGGTGAGCAACTTTATCAGGGAGCATGGGTTGCTGAGCGCACCACTGTTGTGAATGGCATGCTCAGTTTTCCTGCAATGATGGATCCAGAAGTGCGCCAGATTATTGACGGTGGTAAAAATTACAGTGCCGTCGATGCGTTTAATGCCGAATACCTTCGGGCAGAACTGGCGAGGAAGATCCAGCACATATTAGCCGGCTTTGATGCTCTTATTGTTCCCACGACACCGACAATCAGAACGATTGAAGAAATTAAAAGGACGCCGATTCACTATAATTCTGAACTTGGCATTTATACCAATTTCACCAACCTTGCCAATCTTTCCGCACTTGCTTTGCCTGCACCGTTCCGAACTGACGGATTACCCGCAGGTATTACCTTACTTGCACCAGCCTGGCACGACCGGGCACTCGCATCATTTGGTCTACGCTGGCAGCAGCACCTCGCATTACCACTTGGTGCTACAGGCCAATTACTTGATGGGGAAGCGATGGTGTTACCACCATCCGGGCAGCATATTCGTTTGGCGGTTGTCGGAGCCCATCTTCGGGGCATGCCTCTGAACGACCAATTAACCGAACGTAACGCCGTATTTGTTGAGGCCACACAGACCGCGCGCTGTTATCGACTCTACGAACTAGCCAACACTCAGCCTCCTAAGCCCGGATTAGTGAGGGATGATACAGGTGCATCCATCAGTATTGAGCTTTGGGATATTCCACTGGCCTATTTTGGTGCATTCGTTGCTGAAATTCCGCCTCCGCTAGGCATTGGTTCACTGGAATTAGCCGATGGTCGCTGGATAAAAGGTTTTATCTGCGAACCGGTTGCACTGAACGGTGCAACGGATATTACCGAGTTCGGTGGCTGGCGTAATTGGGTTATCAATCAGGAGAAAGACAATGTTTAAAACGGTATTGATTGCTAACCGCGGAGAAATTGCCTGCCGTGCTATCCGTACACTGAAACGGCTCGGAATTGTCAGTGTGGCTGTGTATTCAGACGCAGATAAAAATTCACAACATGTTAAAGATGCTGATATTGCATTACCGATAAACGGGGAAAAAGCCAGTGAGAGTTACCTGTGTATCGATAAAATTATAAGCGCAGCACAACAGAGCCATGCAGAGGCCATCTGGCCGGGATATGGATTTTTGTCTGAATGCCTACCGTTTGCACAAGCGTGTGAAAAAGCGGGTATTGTCTTTGTTGGCCCCACATCACACCAGATTGGTGAATTTGGCCTGAAGCACCGGGCCCGGGAACTGGCCGCAGAAGCAGGTGTACCGATGACACCGGGAACAGGGTTGCTCAATTCACTGGATGAAGCACTTAGTGCCGCTGAGACTATCGGTTATCCCGTTATGCTGAAAAGCACTGCCGGTGGTGGTGGAATTGGCCTCAGTTGTTGTTATGACGCAAATGCACTGAGTGAGGCATGGGAGAGTGTGCGCCATCTTGGTGAACAGTTTTTCAGTGATACCGGTGTTTTTCTGGAGCGGTGTATCAGGCAGGCCCGCCATCTTGAAGTACAGATTTTCGGCGACGGTAAGGGTCATGTTGTGGCGCTGGGAGAGCGTGATTGCTCTTTGCAGCGCCGGAATCAAAAAGTTGTAGAAGAAGCTCCGGCGCCTAATTTACCGGAACAGACCCGAACGGCATTGCTGGATTCCGCAGTACAATTGGGCCGGCTGGTGAATTATCGCAGCGCAGGTACGGTGGAGTACATTTACGATGTCGAACAGGATGAGTTTTACTTTCTTGAGGTTAATACCCGTCTGCAAGTCGAACATCCCGTGACGGAATGCGTGACCGGGCTTGATTTAGTGGAATATATGCTGCGGGTTGCGGCTGGGCTACCCATTGACTGGGCGGATTTAAAGCGGACACCGGTCGGAGCCGCGATTGAAGTGCGCCTGTATGCAGAAAACCCACTGAAAAACTTTCAGCCTGCTCCCGGAGTCCTGACAGAAGTTAAATTCCCTGAAGGTATACGTGTCGATAGTGGTGTGCGCACGGGCAGTGAGGTTTCTGCATTTTATGATCCGATGATCGCTAAAATGATTGTTCATGCAGAAAATCGAGAAAAAGCGCTGATCAAACTGCGTGAAGCGCTGGATTCCTGCCAATTACACGGCATTACAACTAATCTGGAATACCTGCGCCAAATCACAGCCAGTGAGCCATTCCAAAAAGGACAAGTCTGGACCCGAATGCTTGATAGTTTTGAACCTCAGGCAAATGCTATTGAGGTTCTGAAAGCGGGAACATGGAGCAGTGTTCAGGATTATCCCGGTCGATCGGGGTATTGGGATATCGGTGTTCCGCCATCCGGCCCGATGGATGATCTGGCTTTTCGGATAGCGAACCGGATTGTCGGTAATCATGAATCGTCCGCCGGACTGGAGTTTACGCTGGAGGGGCCAACCTTACAGTTTCATTGTGACGCATTGATTGCGCTGACCGGCGCAGAGAGTAGCGCATTACTAGACGGAACAAGCGTACCTTATTGGCAACCACTGAATATCAAAGCGGGGCAAATACTTGAGATAGGACGGGCACAATCCGGTTGCCGTACATACCTTGCAGTCAGAAATGGCATTGATGTTCCCTGTTACCTTGGAAGCCGTTCTACCTTTGCTCTCGGACAATTTGGCGGACATGCTGGCCGTATCTTAAAAATTGCCGATATGCTTCCCATCTCACAACCAGCCTTACCCGCCTGTACAACTCCCGCACCAATCAGCCTACCAAAGGCACCTGAACCTGCCGCGATCCCTGTTTATGGTGATATATGGGAGATTGGCGTACTTTATGGGCCGCATGGTGCGCCTGATTTTTTCGCTCAGGATTATATAGATGAATTTTTCTCTGCCGAATGGCAGGTGCATTACAATTCAAACCGTCTGGGTGTACGGTTGATAGGTCCAAAACCTGTCTGGGCGCGCCCTGATGGCGGTGAAGCAGGTTTACATCCTTCAAATATTCATGACTGTGAGTACGCCATTGGTTCTATCAATTTTACAGGCGACTTTCCTGTCATCCTCACCCGTGACGGGCCTAGCCTTGGTGGCTTTGTTTGCCCTGTTACCATTGCCAAAGCTGAACTGTGGAAAGTCGGTCAGGTCAAGCCGGGAGATCGTATTCGTTTTCATCCCGTCAGTATGGAAGAAGCGATTACTCTGGAAGAGCAGCAAAATCGTCTTATTGCCACATTGAGATCAACGTCGGAAGCACCATTAAAACTAGAGCGAACATTACAGATAGCAGAAGAAGAACATTCTGGTGCCGTGCTGGCAGCGGTTTCCGCCACGCATTCTGCTCCGGCGGTTGTTTATCGTCAGGCGGGAGATAACTATATTCTGATCGAATATGGTGAAAATATTCTGGATTTGGCGCTGCGCCTGCGGGTACATCTGTTGATGGAAAAACTACATGCTTTAGCTGAACCGGGAATTAAAGAAATTGCTCCGGGTGTACGTTCTTTGCAAATCCGCTATGACAACCGGCAAATCGAACAACAGAAACTCATCTCTTTGCTGCTCTCTTTGGAGAAACAGCTTGGCAATGTCAGCACCATGAAAGTGCCATCACGCATTATCCATCTGCCGATGGCATTTGAAGACAGTGCAACGCTGGGAGCCGTGAACCGTTATCAGAGCACGGTAAGATCCAGCGCTCCGTGGTTGCCGAATAACGTCGATTTTATTCAGCGTATTAACGGGCTGGCTGATCGTGAAGCCGTGCGCCGTATCCTATTTGATGCCAGTTACCTGATCCTCGGTCTGGGAGATGTGTATCTGGGTGCTCCGTGCGCTGTTCCAATTGACCCTCGCCATCGCCTTTTAAGCTCAAAATACAACCCGGCACGTACTTTTACCGCAGAAGGGACTGTCGGTATTGGCGGTACGTATATGTGTATCTATGGCATGGATTCCCCCGGAGGTTATCAGCTGGTGGGACGAACCCTGCCGATTTGGAACAAATTTCTGAAAAATGAACAGTTCGAGGAAGATAAGCCGTGGCTGTTGCGATTTTTTGATCAAATCCGTTTTTATCCTGTTACTGAAGCAGAGTTAGAACAGTTACGGGAGGATTTTCAGGAGGGGCGTACTGCTATCCATATTGAAAATACGCAATTTGATTTTGCCGAACACCTGCACTTTCTGAAAGAAAATGCCGAAGATATTGCCTATTTCAAACTAAGACAGGCAGTGGCTTTTGAAACCGAGGTCATGCGCTGGCAACAGGAACAGCCGGAAGAAGAGCGTTCTGTTCAGGATGGGGAGGAACAGCCACAAGAAGAAGCGGATCTTAATGAGCATGGTTTGCAGATTAGTGCGGATATGAGCGGGAATATCTGGAAAGTACTGGTCAAATCAGGCGATGACGTGGAAGAAGGCCAGTCGCTGATTATTGTAGAAGCCATGAAGATGGAGCTGGCGATTCATGCGCCACAGGCGGGCCGGGTTACAAAGATTAGCTGTCAGCCGGGAAGTGCCATTAGCCCCGGAGATGCGTTGTTGTGGCTGGGAGCGGGAGATAGCTGATGTATCAGTGATATCACATAGCCGTAATAAATAATAATACCCTCGTCTGAGGGTAAAATACGCCGCAAGTTAAAAGCTATGAAAATAAATTCGTTGGGAATAAACAAATGCGCGTATTAAAGATTATCTGCCCTGAATGTGGTGCTAAAGCCGCCATCAGCAAAACCAATCGGAAGCACCCTGAAATTGCCGATCTTTACTGTGCGTGTTCTGATATTGAATGCGGTCACCGGTTCGTCATGAACCTGACCTTTTCGCATACCTTAAGCCCTAGTGCCAAAACCGGTGATAAGCTATTGCAAACAATTATTAACAACCTCAATCCACAGCAACGCTTAGCTGCGCTGGCATTTTTGAAAGAAAGTTGCTGAGAGCTTTTTTACCGAGATTGGTTATTCTTATCTCATAATTTACAAATCAATAAGCCAATAAGAGCCATCTGTTAGATTATCTGACAGATGGCTTTTTGTTTTTATGGGGTTTTTAATTATTTGATTTAAATTATATTTCTATTTTATTCGGTTACTCAGTGATAGCCGAATGTAGCCGAACTAAACCATTCGCAGCACTTCAATAAATTCGTAATAATGCCTGTGCTCAAACGGAAGAGAGTATGTGTACAAACACATCGGCAAGGGATTGCCACCCGTTTACGAATAGAAGCGGCTTTACTGCCCATTGTTTTTTTACCCGTAAAGAATGAAAGGATTGAAACTGATAGCGGTATGCATGAAATGAATAAATTACAGCAATTAACGACATTTTTACGGGAAAATTTGCCAGAACTCACAGGTAAAACGGAATTTACCAGTGAAATGGGAGAAATCCGCTTTATTCAGGCTCAACGGGATTTGGGGTTGGGGCAATACCAGATGTTTATCCAAAAGTATAAGGCAGTGATTAAGTGGGAAAGCTTTCCTCACAGGGAATATGACCCCGGTTACATATCACTGCTAATCAATATCTGGCTGACAGAGCAACATGGTGAATTCAGGGAGAACAATCAGGAACAGGAATATCCGACCATGACTGTCAAAGTGAACGGCGAAACAGCGATTATTGTTGTGTCGTTATCACTGTCAGAGCCTGTGATTATACGTGAGGATAAAAACGGTATTGTCCCCTTTGATGGCAAACGCTGGCTGCTGACAACCCCTGAAATCTGGTTTGCTGAAAACGGTGTTGTTCATACACCGACATTAAGCGACTAAAACATAAATAAAGGAATAAATTATGTGGCCACATGTGCAGGTTAACCAGGTTAACCAATTGCAGGGCGAAACCAAGGAAATCGAACGAGTATTGCTCTTTGTTGGTACGGGAAAAACTAACACAGGCAAAACTATCGCAGTAAACACTCAAACGGATTTTGATTCCGTATTGGGTATGGCAGATTCTGCCCTGAAACGTAATGTACTGGCAGCGATGGCAAACGCAGGGCAAAACTGGTCCGGATACGTTCATATTTTGCCGGAATCGGCAGATGAGCTGGCTTTTGTTGAAGCCGTGACAGCATCACAACGTGTTGCCAGTATAGAAGGATATGTACTGACAATCGGGGCGAACAAAGCCATTATCAAGGCGGCTCAAACGTTGCGTGCAAACACCATCGCTAAGTTTGGTCGCTGGCAGTGGGCTATTCTGGCTGTTGAGGGAACACAGTCGAAAGAAGTCTGGCCGGATTATGTTGCGCGTCTGGCGGAACTGCAAAAGGGGGAAGCTGTATCATCAATCCAATTAGTACCGTCTTTGTGGGGAAATGAAGCGGGAGTATTGGCTGGCCGTTTGTGTAACCGCGCTGTTACTGTGGCAGACAGCCCGGCACGAGTTCAGACAGGGCCATTGATGGATTTGGGAACAACCGATTTTCCGCTTGATGGAACAGGAAAACCGATTGATTTGGCAACACTACAAGCATTGGAAAAGCTGCGTTTCAGTGTGCCGATGTGGTATCCCGATTACGATGGCATGTATTGGTCAGATGGCCGCACATTGGATGTGGAAGGCGGTGACTATCAGAGCATCGAAAATCTGCGGGTTGTGGATAAAGTTGCGCGTCGTGTACGTTTGCAGGCTATCGCTAAAATTGCTGATCGCAGCCTGAACAGTACACCGGGCAGCATCGCGACACATCAGGCGTATTTCGCCCGTACTTTACGTGAAATGTCCCGTAGTACGGAAATTAACGGTGTGACATTCCCGGGTGAAGTTAAATCACCTCAGGATGGTGACATTGTTATCACATGGCGCAATAGAAACACGGTTGAAATTTATATCACTATTCGCACTTATGAATGTCCGAAAGGGATCTCGGCGAGTTTGTTGCTGGATTTGGGAGGAAACTAAATGAGCCAGCGTATTTCCGGCCAGTCGGTCGATTTTAATATGGATGGTGATCTGGTTCATGCGGAAAAGGTCAACCTGTCTATCACTGACAATACTGCAGCAGCTCAGACTCAGGGCGTACCGGATGGTTATATTTCGGGTGATGTCACGGCTGAGGGTGAGATTGAACTCAGTACTAAGTATTTGGATATCGTGACTGCCAAAGCGCGTGCTGCCGGTTCATGGCGGGGAATTCAGCCTGTTGACCTGATGTGGTATGCCAAAGCGGGCCATGAGGAAATGAAGGTTGAAGCTTACGGTTGCAAACTGATTGTGAGCGATATTCTGGACGTTGACCCCAAAGGCGGCAGCGTAATGACACATAAAATTAAATTTGTTGTCACTTCACCGGACTTTGTACGTATTAATGGTATTCCATATCTGGAAGCAGAGCTAACCCGTAATCTGATCGGTTAAAAAAATTCACGGAAGGACATGGGGAATTTTTATTACATTAATGTAATAAGAAGACTCATTACATCAGCGACGATGTTTTTTTAATAATTTTATGAATCGATAAAATAAATAAGGAATTAAAAAATGAGTAAGGAAAATAAAATCATTACTTTGATGGTTGGTGGAAGTGAAATTAAATTTGAGCCAAATATTGTGGCTTATAATCACATGATTAATGATATGACAATGGACAATAAAATTGTACCTATTGTCACTTATTTGCGTCGTATTGTTCAGCCTGCTTTTAAATCTGTACTTGATGAATTTTTGCAAATTCCGGGCGCAGCAATGCAGCTGGTGGAAAAAGTAAACTCTGAATATGCACCAAAACTGGAAATCGAAATAAAAAACTAAATGCGCGAGTTAAGGCTATTGATAATAGCTTATTTGAACAGGCCTTAACTTTGCGTCGTCATTACTTACCAAATGAAAATGATAATACGGAAAGTTTAGCCCGTGCAATTTGGTTAGATAATCGATATTGGGAATATACACGAATTGCAACTGCAAATGGAATTGCATTGGCACTAAAAGGTGAGCCATGAGTCAGCTCGATTTTATATTAAGTCTCATCAATAGGATTACAGAGCCACTTGATAATTTAAAAAATACTATCTCTGGCGTTGCTGAAGAATCACAAAAAGCATTTGGGAAGATTTCCGCAGGTGGGCAGACAATAGCTGACTCTTTTTGGTCAACTCATAGCTTCCTTGAACCTGCTATACAAATGGATGAGGCGCTAAAAACAGCTTCATTACAGGGAATCGATAGCAGCGTTATGGCGAAAATTGCCAACGATTCTGTCACCTTTAGTTCTCAGTATGGTAAATCAGCCATCGATTTTGTGAATTCGGCGGCAGAAATTAACAAGGCAGTGCAGGGGCTGGAGCAAACGGAATTGCCCCAGATGACCAAAATTGCTAACACCACTGCTGTTGCCCTGAAAGCCAGTTCAACCGATGCAGCGAATTATATGGGGAAAATGTTTGCGCTTTTTTCTGACCATGCTCAATCGGTAGGCAATCTTCAGTTTGCTGAAGAGCTGTCGGGTAAAGCGGTTTTTATGGCGCAAACTTTCGGCACCAGTATGCCGGAAATGACGAAATTGTTGGAAGATGCCCGCAAAGCCGGAACAAACTTCGGCGTAGGGATTGATGAGCAATTGGCTGTGTTGGGACAATTACAGGAAACATTGGGAGGCGATGCCAGCCGTGCTTATGAGGCATTTTTATCGGTTGCCACGGATGGTGGAAAAAGTCTGGGATTAAGTTTTGTTAACGCATCCGGTCAGATGCTTTCCATGCCGGAGATACTGGCACAGTTACAGGCTAAATATGGCAGCAGTATTGAAGGTAATCTGAAAGCGCAAGCCGAAATTGAAGCCGCATTTGGTGACTCTGCGGTGGTAGTCAAAGCACTTTTCAATGATGTCGATGCGCTAAACAAAAATATGGCGGCACTGGGTGCAAATGATGGTATGGATCGTACCCGCGAAATGGCAGCACAGATGGCTGACCCGTGGGAGCGGTTACAGCAAATCTGGCAGAATCTGCATATCCTGATTGGTTCTGCATTGTTACCTGTTATCAAACCGCTAGTTAATTGGCTCGCTGATACCAGTCAGGTACTGGTTCGTTGGATGCAACTGTTTCCCAATATTGCACGCTGGGTTGGCTATATAACGCTTGCCATTATGAACTTTGCTGCTATTGGGGCGATGGCCAACATAGTAATGGGAGTATCCAAGCTTATTCTGATTGGCCTGCGAGGTGTCATGGCGGGTTTTACTTTGCTAATGCAACTGGGAACAGTGGCAGTATGGCTTTATAGAGCATCTATCTTTGCATGGAATATCGCGCTGAGAGTATTACAGGGCACATTACTGGTTATTCGTGGCGCAGCTATTTTGACCGGACTGGCATTTAGCTTTATGAGCTGGCCGATACTATTGCTTATTGCGGTTATCGCTGGATTGGTGTTTGCTGTTATTAAGTTTTGGCAGCCGATCAAGGCATTTATTAGTGGTTTTATACAGGGATTTAGCGAAGCCAGTGATTCACTCTCACCTTTATCATTTTTATTTGGTGCAATTGGTAGGGCAATTGGTTCTGTCTGGAATGCGGTGAAGGTTTTATTTAGTGTTTTTGGTGGATTGATTAGTTTGCTCTGGAATGGAATTAAAGGGCTATTTGGCTGGTTTGCTAAATTATTAGCACCGATTCAATATACCGATGAAGAGCTTAAAAATGTAACAGAGGCAGGAAGTGCTTTTGGTCGAGTTGTTGCCGGTGCTATTGGTTTGATCATGTTGCCTATTAATTTAATAAGTTATGCCATTGGTGGTTTAGCTGAATTATTTAGTTTCGTGTGTAAGTTAATTACTGGTGATTGGAATAGTCTGGGAGATCTTTTTAAAGAGTTTACCTTTGTAAAAGCCTTCTTAGATATGATCGATGGTATAAAAAATATTTTTAGCGGGTTTTTTGATTGGTTAAGTGAAACTTTTGGTGAGGAGATAAACTCGGTTATCAATACGCTTAACCATATTCCTTTCGTGAATATTGAAACTATTCCTATTGAAAAGAGTGTAACTGAGTCAACAACAGTAATGCCTAATATAGGTAATGATTCGCAAACTGTATTAACAGGCGGGAAAAAACTAGGCATCAATAGAAATGGCCTGATGAGTGAAGTCGCGAATAATTCACAGACTGTTAATGATAATAGCCGCCGTATTGAGAGTGTGACATTTAATGTCGCCAACAGCATGACACCAGATCAATTTACGGAATGGGAACAAGTGGTATATGGATGAGCCTAAATATATCGATTTATTAATTAATGAGCGAGATTTTACACTTAATTCAGGAAACGAACCGTATTTTTGTAATAACCGAGTTTCCATTGGGCAGGACTGTATTCACGCAATTATTGAAAGTGGCTTGGCAACCCAATTAATTGCTGAACGCAGCCCGACATTGCGAGCGGATATTCATACTCAGATAGTTATTCTGATTGAGAATGATGAACGGATTATTCCGGGCACCGTCAGCATTAATGAAGAATCACCGACCAAATTATGGATAACAGCAGAAACCTACGATTTTGGCCGTATTAATGTGAGTGTGGGACATGGAAACTAAACCAACCATTGATTATGAAAAGGTGCTGCGTGACAGCGGGATGCCGACCACGGAAGCCGACATCAGCAAAACCTTTGCCAGTGTGGTGGATGAAGCCGGGCTGGTCACTAACACCTCGCGTATGTCCCCGTTCTGGCGGCTGATTAACACGATTGTCACGCGCCCGGTGCTGTGGCTGAAAGACGCCTTAATCAATGTCACGCTGAAAAATATGTATCTGGCGAGCGCATCCGGTTCATGGCTGGATATGTTCGCCTGGGGCGTGAACCTGAAACGCAAACCTGCTTCGGCTGCACAAGGTGTTATTCGTTTTTATAAAGCAGCAGGGGCCTCTGCCGTGACCGTGCCCGCCGGAACGGTTATCCAGACTGAGCGCCTTAACGGTGAAATTTACCGGGTCAGCACCACGGAAAGTGTGGCGATTGCTGAAGGGGTCAGCAGTGCTTTACTGCCTGTCACAGCCGAAGTAGCAGGCGGGGCATTCAATCTGGCCCCCGGTTATTTTCGCATTCTGCCTGTGACCGTGTCCGGCATTGCACGGGTACAAAATGAAGAGGGCTGGCTGTTAACCCCCGGCGCGGATGCCGAATCCGATGACGATTTGCGCGACCGTTGCCGCAACCAATATAACCTCGTCGGTAACTATCATACCGATGCCGTTTACCGAGGCATGATTGCCGCGGTAGCGGGGTTAAGTATTGATCGCATCTTCTTTCTGCATGATGCGCCCCGTGGGGCAGGCACCGCCAATGCGTATCTGTTGCTGGATTCGGGCGTCACCAGTCAGCCGTTTATTGAGGCGGTGAACGATTACATCACCAATCAGGGCCATCACGGGCATGGTGATGATATGCAGTGCCTGCCCATGCCGGAAACCCAGCATGATTTAGCGGTCACGCTGTTTGTGGTCAGTCTGGCGAACTACAGCAACGAACAGATAGCCACCCTGAAACGGGATGTCGAGAACCTGATCCGCTGTGCCTTTCGGGAAAACAGCCAGTATCCGGTGAAAAAAACATGGCCCTACTCGCGTTTTTCTTTTTCCAACTTAGGGCGGGAAATCCACCGTGAATTCAGTGAGATTGAATCCCTGACGTTTTCACTGGGGGATATTCTCAGTGAGTTAAGTGTGCCCCGGCTGAAAACACTCTCCGTGGAGGTGAAAAATGTCTGAGTTTACGGAACGCCTTAAGCGGCTGGCCCTGCCCTCATGGATGGATAAGGGCGAACCTGCCAAATTACTGGGCGCAGCGCGGGTATTCTGGTCACAGGTTTACGGCTGGCTGACATGGCCACTGGCCCAACTGGACGCGGAAACCTGTACTGAGTCGCTGTTATCGGTGCTGGCCTATCAGCGGGATATCCAGCGTTTTAACGGTGAACCGTTGCCGCTGTTCCGAAAGCGCGTGAAGTATGCGTTTATCAATGCAAAAGATGCGGGCAGCATCGCCGGGTTTATTGCCATCTTTGAACGCCTCGGCGTGGGTTATGTGGAATTGCTGGAGCGCCAGCCGGACATTGACTGGGATGTGATTATTCTGCGCCTCAGTGACGGGCAGATAGCGGCCAATCCCGATTTGCTGATGAATATTATCCGTCAGTATGGTCGCACCTGCCGCCGTTATCGCTTTGAAGTGATCGCGAAAAACCCGTTGCTGATGCGGGTGGGCAATATCGGGGCAGATTATTGCACGTATGCCGCGGCTATTCCGACTCAGCCATTATTAATAAAAGTAGGGCATATCGCAGGCGTTGCCGTCTGTGACAGTGCCCGCCTCAAGGAAAGCAGTGCACCGAACGTGACCTACGGTGCATCATTATAAGGAAATTGTATGTCTTCAGTGATAACGACAGACTTTGAAAAATGGAAGGCTCAGCAAGTGGCCGCAAGCCAGCCGGTTGTTTTGGATGAATTTATCTTCGCCTATGTGCCGGGGTTAGATCCGGCTCAAGCTATCAGCCGCGATGAGAAATTGCCTGCGGAAAGTCAAATCGTCCACCGTCAGGCCGTCAATAAAACGGGACTCGCCAGTCAGAACGCCGTGGCTTACAGCGTCACACTGGGTACGGAAGTGGGCAATTTTGATTTTAACTGGATTGGCCTGATAAATAAGGCTTCCGGTGTCATTGGGATGATCACCCATGCTCCTACGCAGAAGAAAATCAAAACCGCCAATGGCTTGCAGGGCAATGTGTTAACCCGCTCTTTCTTGCTGGAGTTTGAAGGTGCTGCGACAGAAACCGCGATCACCACCACAGCGGAAACATGGCAGATTGATTTTACTGCCCGTTTGACGGGTATGGATGAAATGCAACGCCTGATTAATACCGACAGTTACGGTGAAGCCGCATTCTTCGATGATGGCTTTGCGGTGGTGCGTCAGGGCGAACAATATTTGGTGAAAAAAGGGCTGGCCTATGTTGGTGGGTTGCGTGGCGTGCTGGAATTTGACCAGACACTTAATAGCCTGCGCAATACCCGTGTGTATGCGGATTTTAGCTATCAGGGCAATCTGGTGAGTCAATGGCAAACGGTAGTGAAAATGACTGCTGAAAATGAGCTGAAAAACTATCTGGATGGGGCGGGCTATCCGCACTATGTGTTTGCGGTGGCGTGGGTTGATGGTGATGGGAATGTCACTGATTTGCGGAATAAAGGGTCATTGAATGACCGTCATATTGCGTCCTTAAATGGTGAGCTGAGCAGAGTTAAGCAGGATTATGCTACTAAACAAGCATTAAAAGACGGTTTAAACGAGAAGCAGCCAAAAGGCGATTATGCGACTAATCCTGCACTCAATGCCGTGAATGATAATGCTAATCGCCGTTTAGCGATGCACCTGAACGGGGCCGATATTTTTGATAAAAATGCGTTTATTGACAATCTTGGGCTGCGGGATACGGTGGACAGGGCGCATCATTCACTGGATACGCGGACGGGGGGCGGCATTAATGGCAATGTAACTGTGAAGCAATTGACTGCATCATCAGTAGCGTTAGGAAGCGGTAGCCTAGTAGCCGGCTCGCGAGATGCCGCCAGCTTCGAGGGGAATAATATTGAGATTCGTTCATGGTTTGGCGTGGGTTTTAAAACGACATGTGATAACAAAAACGATGTCACCTCAATTTATTTCAATACCCGCAATGGCGATATTGCTACTCAAGGGAGTATTTCGAGTCAGGGCGATATTACATCTCAGGGAAATCTTTCTGTTCAAAAAAACATCTCAGCAAAGGGAGTGATACGTGCTGATGATGGATTTGCTGCCGGAACGACATCCCTGACCCCGTGGGGCGATATTTATGGTTCTACGTGGGGTAATGGCTGGCTCAGTCATTGGTTGAACGCCACGTTTGCCCGAAAGAATTCTGGGGTATTCAATGGAAACGGTTGGTTTAAAGATGAGTCTACGGGACTGATTATACAGTGGGGAACTGAACCAGAAAGTAACAGGAACTTCAATTTCCCTCATATGTTTTCTGAAGCCTGCTTTGTTGTATTAGTCACTAATTCAACTTCACAGGGGGAACGTATAGATAATGCGTTTGGTCATCCCATCAATAATTCGCAGTTCTTCGCGGCCACAAAACGGGAAGATGGCGTGATTAACGGCTTTCCGATCAGCTGGCTGGCTATTGGGAGATAATTATGATTGATGATAGCGTTATGAAAAAAAATAAAAAATCAGATAATGGCTGGTTTTATAGTGCCTCTAAAAATGGATTTGTCTACAAATCTTACGATGAATTCGATAATTATCCTGATGATTTTAAACCCATCAGTGATGCGTTATATCAGAAAATGTTTACTGGGCAGAAGAACGGAAAATTAATTGTGGCGGGTGTTGATGGATTACCCACATTGAAAGATATTCCGTCTCCAACCTCGGATGAATTACAAAAACAAGCCGAGTTTGAAAAGCGGCGATTGTTAAAGAAAGCGGCTGAGCGTATTGGTATCTGTCAAGACGCGTTTGATTTGGGGATTGCGACAGAGAAAGAGCAAGCCGCACTGACGCAGTGGCGATTTTACAGGGTATTACTCAATCGGATTGATTGTTCAGCGGCCCCCGATATTCACTGGCCGGAGCAACCCGAATAATGCACTGGCAGCGTAAATCCCTGCAACTGTCCCCGGACTTATCGGGGCTGTCGGCTGCCATTGTGCCCGTTCATCCGTTTATTTACGGTATCGGGCAACAGACCGACAGTGGCAGTTACTTAAGCCCGACCAATGCCATTGACACACTGGCGACTAAACTCACGGGCGCAGGCCATATCAACAGCCTGATACTGATGGTCTGCGCCAAAACCCACGCGGAATTTATGCAGCACCTCACGCAGTTTTCAGCCGTGTTGCCGCTGCCTGCCTTTGCGCAGGTCACACGGATGGCAAAGACGGCGGAAAGTCTGGCAACAACCAAAATGCAATTGCCGGGCAAGCTGGGTGGCGGGTTACCGCTGCCGCAACCGCTATCCACCGCAACCAGCCGTCAGGCAGTCAATGCACAATTGATAGCTCAAGCCAAAGCACAGGCCAGCACGGGCAGCAGTATTGCCGGATTGAAATCCCAGCTAACGGCGTTGACCGCCGCCCGGCAATCTGCACTGCAGCACGTCACCGAGGCCATGAGCGGACTGGCGGGAAAATCCGCCACGGTCTGGGCGTTCGCCGGGAAAGGGAACGGTGCACATGTGGCAGAAAAATTACGTAAAAATATCCCCGAACCGGACGCCGTGTACACACTGGCCGTGTTGTTTGCCGGAAACGATCTTCGCTCATTAGAAAGGATGCTACACCATGAGCCAAATTATCACCTTCGCCCTTGATGGCGAGGCCATACCGTTAAAAAGCCTGACCGTCACGCCCTCGGTGATGTTTCAGGATCAAGACCAGAGCGGCCAGTCTTCCAGTACCGCCGTGGCTGAACAGGGCATCAAGCCGAAAGAGCTGCGTATTACGGGTATTATTCCCTTTACCGAGCAGAAAACCCTGTCACGCCTGTTTGCGCTGGCGGAAGCCAAAGATAATGGCAACCTGAAACGCTACCGGGTTGCCAATTTGACGGCACAGGCTATTAATTTTCGTATTGGTACGTTTACGGGTACGATTGATGCCAGCAAAGTGGACGGTAAACAGGCCTGGCAGGTCACGTTTACCTTGCGCGAGCATTTATCGGTCGCGGAGAAACGCGATTCCCGTGCCACCGGTTCCATTCAGGCGAAAAAACAGACCGGACAGGGCGGCGCGAAAGCCGGGGAAGACCCCGACAAATTAAGCTGGTTTGAACGCGAGGTCTTAAAACCGATTAATGACGGCATCGGAGGCGCAAGCGAATGAAACCCATCCAGCGACTCTACTTATCCGGCGATGAGGTGCATGTGGTGGATGCCAATCTGATGCTGGAACTGTCATCCTGTGGCCGGGGCTTTATCACGGCCGAAACCACCACCGATTACACCGGGAAACTGGTGCGCCTTGATGTGGGTTATCCAGATTTGGTGCTGCGCTGGTTTACGGGCTATGTGGAACGCTCACAGCCTGCCCAGAACGGCTATCAGCGCCTGTTTGTGCGTGAACTGGTCGGCGTGTTTGATAAAGCGTGGCCATGTTCGTTTCAGCACCCGACGTTACGCCAGATAGTCGACTGGTTGCAAGAACACAGTGGCCTAACGTTCACCCTACCGGATGCCCCTTATACGGATGAACCCATCCCGCACTATACCCATAACGGCACCGGCTACCAGCTACTGGGCAGTCTGGGGCAGCTTTTTGCTATTGACGATTATCTCTGGCACCAGCTGCCGGATGGTTCGGTGTATCTGGGCAGTTGGGCGCATTCGATGTTTGCCCAAAAGCCTGTCGACATTCCGAATGAATTCAGCCAGAGCCAGTCGGCAGGCAATGCCATGACCATTCCGATGATCCAATCCCTGCGCCCCGGTTTTGTGGTCAATCAGCAGCGGCTGACCAAGGTCAATCTGTTGAATGAGAACATGAGCATCACATGGCAGCCGAAAGGCCAGACGGAGAATAAAACCCCCGCCCAGCGCCAGATTGATGCGGCTTACCCTGAACTCTCCGCCGGATTACACTTACCCAAACTGGCCCGGATTGAAGCCCACACCGAAAACACCATCAGCGGTGATATATCTGACCCGTTCCGCCCGCGTTATGCCGTCGATGTGCAATTACTGGATGCTGACGGCAAAGATGCGGCTGCCCCGGTTTATCGTGCCGTTCCACTGCCGTTGCCGATGGCGGGCAGTGAATCGGGGATGTTTCAGTATCCACCTATTGGCACCGTGGTTGAAATCGCGTTTGAAGGCGGGCGACCCGATAAGCCCTTTATCCGCCAGACCTTAAGTCAGGGCAATACCCTGCCGGATATCAAGCCCGGTGAGCAGTTGCAGCAGCAGCGGGCGGAAGTCTCGCAGCGCGTGACACAGGAAGGGAGCTGGATACGCCAGACTGACCAGACCATTAACGAATCGTCCATGCACCGTGAAATTAAGGCCGACACCGAAACCCGCACCGTGGTGGCCCGTGATACCACCATTCAGGCCACAGATAAAACGCTGGTGTTAGGCACATCCACCTTATTGGCGGGTGCAGTGCAGCAGGTGGCTGAGGGGGATTACAGTCTGGCCACATCCAGTCACTATCTTGCCAGTGTGGGAAAAAATGCCAGTATCGACGTGGGCCAAACACTGATAGAGAAAATCGGCTTGTTGAAACAGAGCATCGCAGGCGTTAAACAGGAAATCGTCGCACCGGTGGTCTGGGTAGGTAGCCCACAAATTAACGTCATGACGTTGATGTTAGAGACACTGGATGTGGTGAAAGAACTGGCGGAACTGACCGCTGCGCATACCCATCACAATACAGGCACCCCGCAGAACGCCAGCGCCATCAGGGGCACCGCTCATAAATCGGATGGACTGAAACAGAAGTATTCGCCCGTGATTGGGTGAATAGCGTTTATTTGTGTGAGATCCTCTACGCCATACCATAGGTTGATATTTTATGCTATAGGTATTAGACTGGTTACGTCAGTTGTGGAATGCCGCGCTGTGACTGAGGCTACCAACTTCAGTAATAGCACAAACATACTCCATCATGTATGGATAAAACAAAAAAGCCAACCTCACCAGTTGGCTTTTTTGTTTTATCTACTTATCACTTGAATTGATTGAATCATTTGAAAATGAATTTATAATTCATAATTGTTAGTTGAGTTTGCGCAATGACCGCCGCTAAAAAGCATCTGATATGGAAAAGGAATTCAGCGTTTCGTAGGTTTTACGGAATGTATCAAAGCCCTGGCTGAAACAGGTGGTACTGCTTCAGTGCCTCGGTCAGAGCGCGGCATTCCACAACTGACGTGACGGAAACCAACCGGACAGGCAGCGTAAAGGCAATGGCTGGTTTAGTCGTGCTCCTGCTCATAGGAGCGAACGGATGAAAGAGGTTATTAACACCACTATCATCGTTCTCAAAGCGATAATTGCGCTTTTAGAGCTGATCCGTACATTTCTAAAATAGAATAACGGAAACGTAGATAAGGCCATCGGGTTAACCACCCGGTGGCCTTTAACATTTCTAGCGCACTCTCAATAAAACACCACCAGATGCATACAGCGCCGTTCACTTCTCAATTTACTCCTCGCTAGGGTTCATTTGGATCTGCGTTCCTATGCTGCTCCCATGTCGCATAATTCCCACGAAATAAACGTCAACCTGACGTAAAACGCACTACACCGCACCCGCCTGCACGTTTTGGATCAAAAAATTATTTCAGTTTTAAAATCCTACAAAGGGAATCGCCAGAGCGCACCATAACTGGCGGTGTGGAAGAAATCCCAAACTGAAAGAATTGAAAAGATTTTCAGGAAATTTCAGTTTTTGGATCAAAGATGGATCGCGGAGAAGAATTCAATACAATGATATTAAAGAGAAAATTGTATTTTACGTGGGAGGTTAGATCACGGTGGCAAGCTAGCGAACATTTTAGAATAGAGTAGCCATGCGGTTTTGTGCTGATAAGGAAACTGAAATCAATTGAATCGGTAAAGATATTTTCCGTGGTAGAAATTTTTTCCGGTTTGGTTTGCTTGGTTGAAAAATAATCTTGCTTTATATGTCAGCGAACGTGGCGCAGGGACACTAAATTTTTCTCAGGGGACAAAAAAGGGACATCGACTGATACGCATAAAAAAACCACTCGTGTTTGAGTGGTCTATCTTGCTTATTTCACAGCTTAAATTTGGTGGCCCCTGCTGGACTTGAACCAGCGACCAAGCGATTATGAGTCGCCTGCTCTAACCACTGAGCTAAGGGGCCAGTGAAGTGGGGAGATTATACGGTACTGTGTGGCATTAGGTCTAGCCCCGAAAATTCATATGCGCGTTTTATATACAGAAATAAGTATCTTTTAACTGATTTAAACTATTTTTAAGCGCCATCAACTATTTTTTAGTGATATCGACAGTCTTTTTGATTAATTTCTCTGGTCATTTACTGACTTTTGATTATTGTTTGAACATGAAATTTTATCGGTCATGTTCTGTGTTTTCTGTAATTTCAGAACATATCGGTATTTCCCTATAAAAATATTTTTGTGACTCAACAATATGAGCCTATATAACTTATCAAATTCGGTTTTGTCCCATCGTAAACTGGAAGATTACTTTTTTTCATCAATCAGCCAAATATATCGGCATATTGGACCTGGTATCAGTATCTATGTAACTGGTGTTGCAACTGATTCATTAAATTTTTTACAGGTGGTTGATGAAAATGATCAGATAGCAGAGGAGCTGAAAGCAGGGATTCAGTTAATGAACGAGCAATCTGATGTACCTTTTCTGATTGTTGCTGTACAGCCCAGTCATCAGGTTTTAGCGGTTATTGAACAGGCCGGGTTTGTGTTTGATCCTGATAGTATCACAACGGTTATGAAGCTTGATTTAATCAACTGGCAGATGAAGAATGAGTATTGCACTGAGTATGAAATCAGGTGTGTTGATCATCGTTTGTCTGATTGGATTCTTCCGGTTAAAAGTGCATTTGAGACTGGTGATGCTATCTCCGGGCAGTATATGAAATGCCATCAGGCTGCGTTAATTGCCGGGAAATGCTTGCAACATTACGCCCTCTATGTCGATGAACAGCCAGTTTGTGCTTTAACCCTATCAAGGCTTGATAATATTGTCCGTCTTGATGATATCAGTACAGTAAGGGAAAAAATGGGGCGAGGATATGCTTCAGCATTGATTAACTATGTACTGAGTGAAGCTAGGAAAAAAAACGCAACAGCTTGCTATCTGGAAGCTTCCCGTAAGGGAAATAGTGTGTATCGTCGCATTGGTTTTAAGTCGCTATTTGAATGTCAGGCCTTTGTTCGTGAAAGCTAAAAAGCTCGTGAGCAATAAAAAAGCGCCTGTCGAAACAGGCGCTTTTCAGACTTAACAGTAAATATTTTGATTAGTCATCAAGGAAGCTACGTAATACTTCCGAACGGCTTGGATGACGCAGTTTGCGCAGAGCTTTCGCCTCGATCTGACGGATACGCTCGCGGGTTACGTCAAACTGTTTACCAACTTCTTCCAGTGTGTGGTCGGTGTTCATATCGATACCAAAACGCATACGCAGGACTTTCGCTTCACGCGCCGTTAATCCTGCCAGCACATCGTGGGTTGCTGAACGCAGGCTTTCTGAAGTTGCAGAATCCAGCGGCAGTTCCAGCGTAGTATCTTCAATGAAATCACCCAGATGCGAATCTTCATCATCACCAACTGGCGTTTCCATGGAAATTGGCTCTTTGGCGATTTTCAGCACCTTGCGGATTTTGTCTTCCGGCATCAGCATGCGTTCTGCCAGCTCTTCCGGTGATGGCTCACGCCCCATTTCCTGTAGCATCTGACGAGAAATACGATTAAGTTTGTTAATCGTTTCAATCATATGTACAGGAATACGGATAGTGCGCGCCTGATCGGCGATAGAACGGGTAATCGCCTGACGGATCCACCAAGTTGCATAAGTTGAGAACTTATAACCACGGCGATATTCGAATTTATCAACCGCTTTCATCAGGCCGATATTACCTTCCTGAATTAAATCAAGGAATTGCAGACCACGGTTGGTATATTTCTTGGCAATTGAAATAACCAGACGTAAGTTAGCTTCAACCATTTCCTTCTTCGCACGGCGGGCTTTTGCTTCACCAATTGACATGCGACGGTTGATATCTTTAACTTGATCAATTGTCAGGCCAGTTTCTTCTTCAATCTGACGCAGTTTTTGCAGACTGCGCATGATTTCTTCTTCAACTTCCGGCAGTTTATCAGACCAAGGCTTGTTCATTGCTTTTGCAGCCGTGAACCATGTCTCAGTTGTTTCGTTACCGGAAAACAGAGTGATGAAGTTTTTCTTCGGCATTTTGCACTGCTCAACACACATCTTCATGATTTGACGCTCTTGAAGACGTACACGATCCATCATGGAACGCATGTTGTTGACCAGATAATCAAACTGCTTTGGCACCAGACGGAACTGTTTGAATACCTCGGACAGCATCAAAATTTCAGCGGCAGTGCTTGGATGGCTGCGACCGTGGCTTTTTATTGACTGACGGGTAACTTCATATTGCTCACGCAATTCCATGAATTTTTGGCGAGCCAGCTCCGGATCGATGCTGTTATCATCGTCACTGTCAGTATCATCTTCACCGTCTTCATCTTCATCATCGTCATCGTCAAGCTCTTCCTGAGGAAGTTCAGAGCCAATGTGAGTAGCTGTCGGTGCAAGATCTTCTTCTGCGTTAGGATCAACAAATCCTGTAATCAGATCAGACAGGCGGCTTTCACCTGCTTCAACATGGTCATACTGTTCTAGCAGATAGGTAATAGCTTCAGGATATTCGGCAACGGAGCACTGTACTTGGTTGATGCCATCTTCAATGCGTTTCGCAATGTCAATTTCACCTTCACGAGTCAGTAGTTCAACTGTACCCATTTCACGCATGTACATGCGAACCGGGTCGGTAGTACGACCGATTTCTGACTCGACACTGGATAACACTTGCGCAGCTGCTTCTGCCGCATCTTCATCGGTGTCGTTCGTGTTTTCTGCCAACATGAGGTCATCGGCATCAGGTGCCTCTTCCATTACCTGGATGCCCATGTCATTGATCATTTGGATGATATCTTCTATCTGATCAGAATCGACGATATCTTCCGGCAGATGGTCATTGACCTCAGCATAGGTCAGATAGCCTTGCTCCTTACCTCGGGTGACAAGTAGCTTCAGCTGTGACTGCGGGTTTTGCTCCATAAGACAGTATCCACACTTCAGAGTATTGGTTGGTGTCAGTCGGCGAAACAAATATGCCAACAATAACATTCAGGGGGCATTTCGTTGTATTGCCACTGCCCTCAATAGCGGCAATTGTAGGGCTATCTCCCTACCTCATTCGGCACTTAAGCCGTAAATTCTGGATTCATTTTTTAGCGCTGGATTCAGAAATCAGCCAGACTTCTTTACGTTCTTCCGGTGTCAGACCTTCAGTTCTTTCTTTAGCTACCAAAAAGTTAAAACGTTCTTCCAACGCTGATGCAAAAAGATGATTTAATGCATCACTAAACGTTTTTTCAGCAATTTCTTCTACTTGTATATCGTTCCATGCGGCGAGTTTTTCAAGCTGTTTTGCGTACTTATTATCGCGATATTGCTCCAAAAGTTGACCGGTTGTTAACCCCGGCTGAGCAAGGCATGTGTCGACAAGCTCCATAAATAGCGGTAATCCCGCTACCTGAGCAGAAAACATTCCCTGTAATGAAGGGACTAATGTCGCTAAATGCGGGTTCTGCACCAGTAATGCGATGAGTATGCGCATTGTCGTTGGTTTCAGTTTTAGCGCCTGATATGTATTGGTATCTTTTTTGACAAGTTTTGCCAGAGATCGTTCCAATTGTGTAGTATCAGGTATGCCCAGCAGTTTTCCAAGCTCCTTTAGCAGGTAAAGCCGCAATGCTTCGCCCGGAATCTGGCTAATCAGTGGCATCGCAAGTGAATTAAGCTTAGTTGCCCCTTCCGGAGTACTTAAATCAACCTGTAACAATAGTGAATCAAACAGAAATTCAGACAGAGTCAGTGCCTTTTCCATTCTCTGTTCAAATACTTCTCGCCCTTCTTTGCGTACTAGTGAATCTGGATCTTCGCCATCAGGCAAGAACATAAAACGTAATTGCCGGCCATCATTCAGATAAGGCAATGCTGTTTCCAGCGTCCTCCATGCGGCAGTACGGCCTGCACGGTCTCCATCGTAACAACAGATTACACTATCGGTTGTCCGGAAAAGTAGCTGAACGTGTTCGGCTGTCGTAGATGTCCCTAACGAGGCTACAGCATAATCAATGCCAAACTGAGCCAGTGCGACGACATCCATATAACCTTCAACCACCAATAACCGAGAAAGGGTATTGTGGCTTTGCTGTGCCTCATAAAGACCATACAACTGGCGGCCTTTATGGAAAATTTCCGTTTCCGGTGAGTTCAGATACTTGGGAAGTGCATCCCCCAATACTCTGCCACCAAATGCAATGACACGGCTCCTGCGATCACGAATAGGGAACATAATACGTTCACGGAAACGGTCATAAGTGCGGCCGTTATCATTCGTGACCAGCATCCCCGCGTCGCTTAACTGATTGCGGTCTTCGCTATTATGGGCAAACTGCTTCAGGACATTATCCCACCCCGCAGGGGCGAAGCCGATCGCAAAACGCTGAATAACTTCTTCACTGAGCCCACGTCTGTTCAGATATTGCCGGGCTGCCTGTCCGTTTGGTGTCGTCAGTGAACGTTGATAGAAACTGTTTAGCTTATCCATCAACTGATAAAGATTTTGCCGTTGGTGACGTTCGATGTGCCCGCCGCCTGAGCCTGCTTCGTAAGGGACTTCCAGCCCGTGCATTGTAGCCAGTTCTTCAATGGATTCGACAAAATCTAACCTGTCATAATTCATTAAGAAATCGATGGCGTTACCGTGGGCTCCACAACCGAAGCAATGATAAAACTGTTTGTCGCCATTAACAGTAAATGAAGGGGTTTTCTCATTATGAAAAGGACAACACGCCTGATGGTTTTTACCTTTCTTTTTGAGAGGCACTCTGACATCAATTAGATCAATGATATCGGTTCTTGCTAACAAGTCATTGATAAATGCGCGTGGAATTCGTCCAGCCATAAGCCCTTTTACGCCTGTTGATGAACGAGAATAAGCCGCGCTTTCTCAGAGAAAGCACGGCCTTTAACTGCAGTAGTTTGTTAAAACAAACACTTTGCGGGCAGGCCGCAAAGATTAGTACAAACGAGTGCGACGTGCGTTTTCACGAGCCAGCTTTTTAGCATGGCGCTTAACCGCAGATGCTTTAGCGCGTTTGCGTTCAGTCGTTGGTTTTTCATAGAACTCACGACGACGAACTTCTGCTAATACGCCTGCTTTTTCGCAAGAACGCTTGAAGCGACGCAGAGCTACGTCAAATGGCTCGTTTTCACGTACTTTAATTACTGGCATGTGCCTCTCACCTCAATAGAAATCGGGTTTGTCGCTGGCGTGATAGTGCCAGCCGTCTTTAAAATGGTGCGGAATTTTACTTCAATGAACACGGCTTTGTAAAGGGCCGTGGAAAATTGAAACACACAACGTCGCGGGTTATAGGTTGCCTTTTTGTACGCAAAACAAGCAATCTGAGCCGACGTTATTAACTTAACCACACTGGATATTCAAGTAGGGGACTGATTATAGACTAAACAGAGCAAAGAGTCAGCATGTAAATGGAATCTATTGTCTGTCATTGAGTTAAACATGTATAGCCGAAAACTATAGGGTCTTCTGAATATTGGTTGTAAACAGATGTGGTAATAAATAGATAGTGATACACTGGCCTTTGCTTTAACTACCGTGACGAGATAACAAGTACAATGCGAGTTTTAGGTATAGAAACGTCCTGCGATGAAACTGGAATCGCAATTTATGATGACAAATCCGGCCTGCTAGCCAATCAATTGTACAGTCAGGTAAAACTACATGCCGATTATGGTGGAGTTGTGCCTGAGCTGGCATCCCGTGATCATATCCGTAAAACAGTTCCTCTTATTCAGGCGGCGTTGAAAGAAGCGGGTCTGACAAGTAAAGATATTGATGCTGTTGCTTACACCGCAGGCCCCGGTTTAGTGGGAGCGTTGATGGTTGGAGCGACTATTGGTCGTTCACTGGCTTTTGCATGGGATGTCCCCGCTATTCCTGTTCACCATATGGAAGGGCATTTATTAGCGCCCATGCTGGAAGAGAATAAACCTGAATTTCCTTTTGTCGCTTTACTGGTTTCCGGTGGTCATACTCAGCTTATTAGCGTGACAGGTATTGGCAAGTATACTCTGCTTGGTGAGTCGATTGATGATGCGGCTGGTGAAGCTTTCGATAAGACAGCAAAATTACTGGGTCTGGATTACCCTGGAGGCCCTGTTCTTTCTCGTATAGCACAGCAAGGTAAAGCAGGGCGTTTTGTTTTCCCTCGTCCAATGACTGATCGTCCGGGGTTAGATTTCAGCTTTTCTGGTTTGAAAACATTTGCAGCGAATACGATTCGCAATCATATCGCGGGCTGTGATGTTGAACAGGATGAACAGACCAGAGCAGATATTGCTCACGCATTTGAAGAGGCTGTTGTTGATACTCTGGTAATAAAATGTAAACGGGCATTGGAACAGACTGGCTTCAAACGGCTGGTTATGGCGGGAGGAGTGAGTGCAAACCGGACATTGCGTATCAGAATGCAAAATATAGCGGAAAAATTGCACGGTGAAGTTTTTTACGCCCGTCCTGAATTTTGTACTGATAACGGGGCAATGATCGCATTTGCTGGAATGATCCGTTTGGCAAGTGGAACAAAGAACAATTTAGGCGTTACTGTGAAAGCGCGCTGGCCTTTATCTGAGCTTCCTTCATTATAATATAAGCCAATACCTTTAAGGGATAACGGTCTTTAAAAAATTATCTGACTCAACAAGATAGAGACCAGCAGAACGAAAGTACTTATTAAGTCATAAAGTAATAAGGCGCTATTCAGGATTAAATGATATTTAGCTCTGAATAGCGCTTTGTTTCTACAAAAGTGAATAAAGGCTAAAGCACTAGCACTCATTTTTTCTTAAAACCGATACCCTACACCGACATTAAATCCATTGATAAAGTTGTTTACTCCCTCGTTACGCGATCCTCTGGGAGCATGTTTTGACCTAGTAACTTCATAGGCAAGATAAACACTAAAGTTTTTCACTGGATTAATTTCAATCCCTGCACCATAAGCAAGCTCATTAGTCTTCAGCGTTTCATCAGAGGTCGGTAAAATATCAAAACCACCAGAAGCAGCTGGATTAGCTCCACCAGTACCCACAGACCCATCATTAGTATCTACGGAGATTTTATGTGCGCTATTTGTTACATGAGCAATACCAATTAGGCTATAAATACTCAGATAATCATTGATGCGATAGGCAGGGCCTACCATTAGGGAAAAGTATTTTGACTTAAACGCTACGGGTTGCTCAAATAGTGTGTTTTGATGAGCTTCAGATGTAGGGTTTGTATATTTTACGACTTGGTTTGTGTTACCCCTCATGTGAGTGAAAGTACCTATAATACTGACTGGCGAGTCCCATTCATAACGATAATGAATATTCACCCCATCAAGATAGGTATTAGCGGGCGTTGATATTTGACTATTTGAATATCCTATGCCGAAAGTCTGAGTATCAGCCTTGGCTAATGAACCATATATAAAGAAGGGCATTGCCAGAGTTATTATAAGTGCTTTTTTTGTTACCATGAGTATATACCTTTAATGTTTATTATCTGAGTCAAGTATAGATGATTTATAAAATAAACAAGTAAAAACTCATGGTTGTATAATTAATATTAACTTATATTTAATTCATGAAATGTATAAAGCATATCGATTTTTGCTGTTTGAATGTTTTACAGATAATTACGTTGTATATTATTCAATTTGATTTAGGTGCAGTGAAAATAAAGATGTATAATTTCTGAATTATATCATGTTTATTTAAAATGATTACACATGTTGGTTATTTATTTAAATTAATAAAAGTATATATCATTTTTCAAAAACCATTCACTTTATTACTC
>NZ_CAWQJR010000145.1:0-48121 GCF_963894935.1 Xenorhabdus sp. PB61.4 | reverse complement strand
GATGATTCTGTAATCCCAGTTGTTCCGGTTCGGGATTAGTGACAGCGTATTGGGCGACCCGTTCCAGATAATCCGCCTCATCTAATAACCAGACAGGGATATCAGGGTTCAGAGCCTGTGACTGTAAATGCTGTTGGGTGAGCAGTAATTTAGGCGCACTGTCAGACAGGATATAAGCCCGTCGCTTATCCGGATGATTCGGATCAAGCGGGACATACGCTGCACCGGCTTTTAAGATACCCAGTATGCCAATCATCATATCCGGACAGCGTTCGACACACAGGGCAACCCGATCATCCGGCCGGATACCTGCCGCAATCAGGGCATTAGCCAACTGGTTGGCGCGCTGGTTCAGTTCATCATAACTGAGTGAGCCTTGCTCAGTTATGATGGCAATGGCCGCCGGAGTCTGCTGTGTCCGTTGCTCAAACAACGTATGGATAAGTGCGTCTGACGGGAGGAAGTCCGTTTGTGTGGCATTGAAGACTTTCAGTAACTGTTGACGTTCAGCTACCGGCAGAATGGACAGCGCCCACACAGGCTGACCGGGATTGTTTTGCAGTGCGTCAGTCAGCCCACACAGAGCAGTATACAGATAATTCACCACCCGACGTGGATCGACGCTGTTCACTGCCTGAACGACCAGTGTAAAACCGTCCCCAAAATCATCCACCGACAGATCCAGCGGATAGTTTGACCATTCTTTAGAAGACAACAGTCGAACACCTTCCCATCTGGGGTTCTCCGTGGAATCTGACGAACCGTGGGACGAAGTATGACGATAGTTAAGCAGGGCACTGAATAACGGCAGGGGAGGCATAACACCGCTGCAACGCTGGGCGAGAGCGAGTGGAAATTGCTCATGTTCCAGCAGGTCAGCCAGATCTTTTGCCGTTGCCCGAACCACTTCAAGTACCGTGTGATTGTTCAGGGAGATTCTGACCGGCAGGGTGTTGATAAACATCCCCATCACCTGATCGGCTCCTGTGGTGCCTTGCAATCGTCCCGACAACACCGTGCCGAAAACCACGTCATCACGTCCGCTAGTGTGGGCCAACACCTGTGCCCAGGCGACATGGAACAGCACACTCGGACTGATCCCCAGTTGGCGGGCCAGTGCGCGGAGGGTTTGCGCCAACGAGATATCCAGACACAATTGGGCTTCCGTCACATCGGTACCATCCCCCTGTACATTGAGCAGGCCGAAGGGGGCAGTGGGTTCATCAATCTCAGCGAGCCGCTCGCGGAAGTAACCTTCATGCACTGAAGGCGGTATGTTCAGCATTTGGGCAATAAAGTTGCGGTATGGCAGTGGCGCAGGCAGGGACTCGACTTTTCCTTGTAATAATTGCTGGATTTCATCCATGATTAATTCCAGTGTCACATGGTCACTAACCAGATGATGAAAACTCAGCCCCAGCAGCCACTCATTACTGGCCGGATCGTGGGCGGTACTGGCGGTAAATAAAGGCGCCTGACTGATATTCATTCGCTGAGCGATGTGCGCTTGTAATTGAGACGGAATATTCTGTACGGACGTAGGGATAAATGATGTCACGAGTAACGGAGCCTGTCGCCAGACCACTTGTACTGGTTGACTCAGCCCCTGCCAACAGAAGGCGGTACGCAGGATATCATGGCGATCGATGACCTGTTGCAGAGCCGCAAGGAAAGCCTCCAGACGCGCTTGGGTATCAAAAGCCAGCAGGGTGTTTAACAGATAGGTATCGTCATTTTCCTGCAACTGGTAGTGGAACAGAATGCCTTCCTGTAAAGGGGATAGGGGATAGGTATCCTGCACATTAGCAACCCCGCCGGTTACAGTTGCAATGACGGTGTCAATTTCACTTTGTGACAGCGTCACCAGTGGCAGCATCTCAGGCGTAATAACTGTGCAGCCCTCGGGAATGCGGTTGGGGGGAACCAGAACCGGAACCCGCGGTACATCCATCCCTGTCTGTATCGCCTGTGCCATCTCTGTCAGCAGCGGTGTAGCAAAGACAGCGGATACGTCTAGTGAATACCCCCGATTACGCAATTGTTCAATCAGGTTAACAGCAATCAAAGAGTGTCCGCCCAGTTTAAAGAAATGGTCATGGCGTCCGACACGCTCCACTCCCAGTAAATCCTGCCAGATTTCCACTAACGCAGTTTCCACATCTCCGATTGGTGCAGCATAATCATGGGTGATCACAGCGGATAAGTCCGGAGCGGGTAGCGCCTTACGATCGAGCTTACCGTTAGGAGTTAGTGGGAAAGTATCTAAAATGACAAACGCATAGGGGAGCATATACTCTGCCAGATGGTGTGCCAGTTGTCGGCGCAGATCAACTGGCACCAGTTCCGTACCCGTTTCAGCACAGAGATAAGCCACCAGGCGGGCATCACCTTCCGTATCTTCACGGACAATAACAATCGCATCCTGTACCCCCGGACACTGCATCAGATGTGCTTCGATTTCTCCCGGTTCAATACGGAAGCCTCGCAGTTTGATTTGAAAATCATTACGTCCAAGATATTCGATATTGCCATCCGGCAACCAGCGGCCCAGATCGCCGGTTTTGTACATTCTGGTATTAGGCTGTGAGCTAAAAGGGTCGACAACAAAACGTTCTGCCGTCAGTTCAGGCTGGTTTAGATAACCCCGGGCAACGCCAGCCCCCCCGATATAAATCTCGCCGGTTACGCTCAGAGGCACTGGCTGACCATAAGCATCAAGAATATAGATTCGGGTATTGGCTATCGGATGGCCGATGCTGGGGTATGGCAGGGAATGATCCACCGAACAAAAGGTCGCATCAACAGTACATTCTGTCGGGCCGTAGACATTAATAAAACGGGGCGTTTCTATTTGTTGTAAGCGCGACCAGACGACAGGTGAAATGGCCTCTCCTCCGATTAAAACCTGTTGGGGCTGATAACCCACATCGGTACCTAACCCCGCATTCAGCAGCCATTGTAGCTGCACAGGTGTGCAGTCAAACAGATCTACCTCGTGATGAGCCAGATAACGCCAAAGCTGCGTTCCATTGGCACGAATAGCCTCCGGAATGATGACCAGTGTATGACCGGCAAGCAATTGCAGCCAACTTTGTACTGAAGCGTCAAACACAATACTGGCATTCAGGGCGGTACGACACGGCGTAGTTAAATTGATCACCGATTGCAACCCGGTATACAGATTGATGACGTTGCAATGAGTCACCATAATCCCCTTGGGGTTTCCGGTGGATCCGGAGGTGTAAATCACATACGCCAGATGGCGTGAATTCAGCCCGCGGGTTCGGCAATCAGGGTTTGTATCCGGCATGTCATCAAAGACAGATAAAGCAGGAGTATCCAGCAGCACGGCCGGCAAGTCGTTGTCTAACCTTGCAACTAGCTCGGACTGTGTGAACAGAGCCACAGGGGCGGCTTCATGGAGCATATAGCGCAAGCGGTCCGTGGGATAGCGGGGATCGAGGGGGACGTAAGCTGCCCCGGCCTTGAGAATGCCCAGCAACCCCACAATCATTTCCGGGCTACGTTCAACACAAAGCGCAACCCGATCATCGGGCTGTACTCCCAACGCAATCAGATAATGCGCTAGCCGGTTGGCCCGGCGGTTAAGTTCGTTATAACTGAGGGACTGTTCTTCAAATACCACCGCGGTAGCTTCTGGGGTAAGTGCTGCTTGTTGTTCAAACAACTCATGGATGAGCGCATCTTGCGGAAATTCAGCTTCGGTATTATTGAACTTGAACAACAGGTTATGCCGCTCTGTCTCAGATAAGAGGGGAGCATGTTTAACCTTTGTATCCAGTGATATCACTGCGGCTTCGGTTAACAGTGCCAGCCGGGATTGAAGGGTGATAACTTCTTCATAACTCAGACAATTACTGTCGTAGCTGAATGCAATGGTGAAAGGTTCATTTTCCTTTTCAATCTGGTGGGGTGTGGAAATTGAATATTGGTGAATTGCAATTGAAAGCGGAAACATCACGCCACGATAGGAGCCTTTTAACGTCATGGCTATATTTTCCATACTGACACAGACATCGAATGGCTCAAATGACAGGGCGATATCAAAAAGTTGGCTACGCCCGGTTTTTTGTTTGATTTGTGTATTCTGATTGATCTCAGTAATAGGGAATCGTTGATGTTTATAGCAATGATGCAGCTCGGTCGCCACTTTATGCATAATATCAAGAACAGAATCATCCGCGTGAATGGCCACTCTGATAGGGATGACTGACGAAAACATACCGAGTGTCGATTTTTGTTTTTTATTTTTTCGGTTGTGGACGGGGATACCTATAACAATCTCTTCTGCACCGTTAATACGAGTAAAATAGCAAGCTAAAATGGCATACATAAAATGAAGGACAGATAATCCATGAGCGGCTGCGATATTTTCTATCTGCTGAGAAAGTGTTTTACCCAGTTGCCAAAAGACGGGTTTAGCAAATTCACTCGTGGCCGGCTTCCTTGAATGCGGCAGTGGAAGCAGGGCTGATGGCAACGTTTCATAGCGCTTCTGCCAGAACTGTAAGTCTCGCATGTATAATTTAGAATTAAGATAGGCTTGATCTTCAGTAATAAAATCAAGATAAGAAGGGGCTATATCAGGCAAATTTTCACCGGTCGCTAAATGCCTGTAGTGTTCTAAAAGCTCCTTGAAGATCAGTTTTAATCCCATACCATCTAATATCAAATGATGACAGCAGAATTGCCAGTACCAACGGTTCTCACCAACCCTAAATAATCCGGTATGCCACAATTCATTATATAAACAAAACGGGCGTATAAAATTAGCTTGCATCTGCTGTTCGGCGCGGAGTTCAGCATCAGTTTCCTGTGAAAAATCGTATACCGTTAAGGGAAGCGAGAGAGTCTCAACAAACGTTTGCTGAGGCATCCCGTAAGTCTCAATGAGTTTTAAACGTAAAGCATCATGATGAGAAACGACCGCTTCCAGCGCCTGAATAAATAATGATTCGTCCAGCTTCCCCTCAAGACAAATTAATATACTGAGGTTGTAATCGGAGGAATTAGGGCGAGTCATTTGGTCTAACCAAATAACTTGTTGAGTAGAGCTTAGTGAGAATTCACCACATGATGGTTTGTGGTTACGTTGTGTATGCATTTTATAGCTCCAGAATCTCATAGATTAATCTGTCAACTAAAAAACTTGATATAATTCTTGTGATTATGAAAGAATTCCTGTATCAACAGGCACAGATAGAGCGTTGTATTTTGTATACAGGCGCTTCATTCAGAACAAAAAGGTATCTAGGTTATTTCTTCAAGCGCGAGGATAGTGCTTAACTTACACATCAGGATGCCAACGGAGGTGGCATTAACAATACGTTATTAAAACTAAACTAATGTACTTAAACAAAAACAAAATAATAAAAAAATTCTTATGTTTATTTTGTTTTATCCATGTATTCCGTAAACCCAAAAAAGTAAAAGAATGAAGCTATAGCGGCAGTTTAATGTGGTAGGAGTAACGAGTAGTTATAACAATATTATTTAATGTTTATAGGTAACATTAACGTCTTATCAAAGCAGGGGGGAACTAAATGGCTGAAGTGTGAACTGACGGAAGGAACATCAACACGATGAATACCACCTTCCCAAGAGGTAAGAAGATGGTTTCACCTGCTCGGAGGCTATCTTGCAAATCGTCGGGAGCCAAAGACACAGAAAACTACACCAATGGTTACAATAACCATAAGGAAGCTTACAGATTCACCCAGCAAACTCGCAGCTAAAGCCAGTCCTAAAAAGGGTTGAAGTAATTGAAGCTGGCCGACAGCAGCAATTCCTCCCTGCACTAAACCGCGATACCAGAAAATAAACCCGATCAGCATACTGAAGAGTGAAACATACCCAAGGCTTATCCAAGCAGGCATACTGACGTTTTTAAATGTATCCGGCATATATATCAATGTCAGAATCAGCATTATGGGTAATGAGATGAGTAAAGCCCAGCATATCACCTGCCAGCCACCCAGTTCCCTGGAAACCTTTGCGCCTTCCGCATAACCTAGCCCGCATACAATGACAGATGCCAGCATTAATAGATCTCCGGTCAGTGAAGCGCTTGAATCCTGAGTAAATGCGAACCCCACAACCAGTGCACTGCCGATGACAGAAAACACCCAGAAGGCAGGGCGGGGACGTTCTCCTCCACGCCATACACCAAAGATGGCTGTTGCCAGAGGCAGTAAACCCAAAAAGACAATGGAGTGAGCTGAAGTTATATATTGTAGTGCCAGTGCGGTGAGAAGAGGGAAACCAACGACCACACCGATAGAAACGATAACCAGAGAAGCGATTTGTTCTAACTTAGGGCGCTTTTCTTTTAGCGCTAATAAGATGACCAGAGCCAATAAGCCGGCAATGGATGCCCGGGCAACAGTCAGAAACACAGGGTCAAAATCCATTACCGCCACTTTTGTTGCAGGTAAAGAGCCACTGAAAATCAATACACCAAGAAAGCCATTAAACCATCCGTTCGTTCTATCCTGTTTCATGGTTAAACTTTTCATGTTTGTTCTGAAACCTCATGTAATTAGATTCTATACTAATTCAACGTGTTATATTCCCCCGCGCCGCGGGGAGAGATATAAGGACTCACCTCATATTACCCGTTGTAACCTGGAGTTTATCGGGTATCTAACTGAAGCCTATAAATAAAATACTGCCCAACCTGTGATAACGATAAATCATGATATTGCTCACATTCATGACAATCAAATTATTGTCATGAATACATTTTCGTAAAAATCGCATATAAATCAGTCGTTATCATGAGAAATTCGCTGAAACCGGAGGCTTTTTAATGGCACACTCTCGATATAAATTTATAGTTGATAAATTTGCTGCTGATATACGGGCGGGCCGCTTGCCTCCCGGAACACGCCTGCCTACTCACCGGCAGCTGGCTATCGATGAAAAGATGTCTTTAGTCACAGCAACCCGGGTTTATACCGAACTTGAAGCAATGGGACTCGTAAGTGGGGAGACAGGGAGAGGAACATTTGTCCGGGAAATATCATTACCTGCGGATTTGGGTATAGAACACCATGTTGCTTCAGATATGGTTGATTTAAGTTTTAACTATCCCTCTTTTCCCTCCCAGACAGAATTGTTGCGAAATTCTCTCCGCCAACTGGCAACTTCCGGCGATCTTGAGGCGTTACTTCGTTACCAGCCACATGGCGGGCGTTTGCATGAACGAACGGTGATAGCGCAATATCTGAAAACAAGGGGATTAAAGAGTATCACGACAGAGAATACCCTTATCGTTAGCGGTGCTCAGCATGGTTTAGCCACAACAGTTATGGCTATGTTGAAACCCGGTGATGTAGTTGCAGTAGATACTCTGACTTACCCGGGTTTTAAAGCGCTGGCAAAGACTTATCATCTGGAACTTGTTTCAGTTCCTGCGGGTAACGAGGGGACTGATCTGGATGCACTGGAAAAGCTATGTCAGCGTCGGCATGTCCGGGCGTTCTATACCATGCCTACATTACACAATCCATTAGGATGGGTGATGAGCCGGCAACATCGGCAACGTCTGGTAGCGCTGGCCCGACAATATAACCTGCTGCTGATTGAAGATGGTTCTTACGCTTTTCTTGCTGAGAATGCACCGCCGCCCCTAGCGGAACTGGCTCCTGAATCCACAATCTATGTTTCTGGTTTTTCGAAAAGTATTGCGACCGGGTTACGCGTTGGTTTTATCGCTGCTTCGGTAGAAAAGATCCCCTCACTTGAACGGATAATCAGGGTAACAACATGGAATACCCCTGCTTTAATTACCGCCATTACCTGTGAGTGGATCACTAACGGAATGATCACCCAGTTAGAAGAAGATAAACGTCATGATGCACAGGCACGTCAACTCATTGTTAAACGGGTCTTTAAAGGAATGAGATATATCAGCCATCCATCATCCTATTTTGTCTGGCTTCCGCTGGATGAGGGAATAAGGGCAGATCAGGTTACAATGGCTTTAATGAAGGAGCATATATCAGTATCCACAGCCGAACCATTTGCTACATCTTCATATGTGCCACATGCAATCCGTCTGGCTATCGGCTCAATAGAACAAAAATCCCTGCAAACGGTACTGGAAAAAGTAAAAAACATTGTCAGCCTGTATTCGTGTTTATGAAATTTTGCATTTATAGTTTCCAAAAGGAAACTAATATTCTGAAAATACGGATATCATCCCCGTGAATTTTTTAACAAACATCAAATATATTTTCCAAATGGAAATCATATTACTGACAAAAATTGTCACTACCGGCTGTTAAAGTCAGATAGAGGAGCAATAGTTAATTTGTCAGCCGTTAATGGATTAGTTGGCATTGCTGGCTTATCGCCTTACACCGTAGCAAAGCATGGCGTGATTGGTTTAACGAAAACAGCCGCGCTGGAATTTGCGTCTAAGAATATCCGGGTAAATGCAGTTGCCCCCGGTTATGTTAGTACTCCAAAGATAAATGAATTTCCAGAAGAAGTATTACACCGTTTTTCAGACTGCCACCCAATGAAAAGAATGGCTAAAATGGAAGAAGTTGCTGAATTTATTTCATTTCTTTTATCAGAAAAATCCAGCTTTTGCACAGGGGGGATTTATCCTGTTGATGGCGGGTATTTATCACAATAGTGCGGCAACTTGAGTAAAAAATTTAGACAGTGGCGGGATGATTTTCTCCTGCCATTTACCGTTAGCTGAATCATAGAAAGAAAAGCGTTATATGAAAACGGATAATCAGAACACTCATGATATTGCGATAACACCTTTTGGAGATGCATTGAGCAGGCTCCAGTGCGTTCTTGTTGCAAGAAGAACGATGGTAAACCCTGAAGGCGTTTCCTGGGCTCAATATGATGTATTACATTTACTCCGGCAGTATCAATCCATGAACCCCGGTGTTATTGGTGAAAAGCTTGGTTTTACCCGCTCAAAAACATCAAAGATTTTGCGCTCACTTAAAGATAAGGAGCTGGTTAAACAAGAATCGAGTGAGCATGATAAGCGCGAACTGATCACTAAATTAAGCCCGAAGGGATTGGTATTCTTGCAGCGAACCGAAGCAAGTAAACACAAGATGGCTGATATTGTCACATCGCATATGTCTCAGGGCGAAATTGCTATATTTACAGAACTATGCCATCGGGCAGCAGATCTTTTATCCGCGAATACACTCATTCGTGACGAAGATTAAATCTTATGAAGCAAAAATCACGTTTCGCTATAAAAAACGGTTTGAAACGTGATAATTGACTTTGAATTAACATTCAGATGAACAGACACATCAAGATATTATTGACGTATTTTTCTTCATCAATTTTTAATGAGATAGGTTCCTTCCCATATACCTTGAATCCCATTTTTTCATATAAATGAATCGCTGAGACATTCTCTTCAACAACAGCTAATGATAGCTTTTTAACATTACTTTTTTTCAGCAATGTTATTAAGTTATCCATTAGTTTTTCACCAACTTTCAAACCACGATAACCCGGTTTTACATAAAAACCCCAGATAATTCCTTTATGTAAAGTTTTATAGTTACTATTTTGCTGAAATCCAATCACACCAATTAATTCATTATTTAAATAAGCGCCCAAAATCAAAGAACCCGTTATTTTAGTGATAAACTCCTGCTCACTTTTAGTTGATTCTTCTTGATAGGTCGCGCCAAAAGATTCAGGATTGATGTACAAAGATTCAAGCCGAAGTTCTCGGTAATCTTTAACATCACTTTTTCCTAATACTCTGATAAGTGGTAACGATTCCATACCTGACACCTCAACAAATGGAAAAGGAAGATATGTGATAAACAAAATTTACCAGTCACACATCAGAAACAGACTAATGCTATCTTCATAATCAGTTGTGAAATTTATTGGATAAATATCTAGACGACCAGTCAGTTTTATGATTATGATAAAAGCATTATGAAAAAATCTGCATCAGACACAAGGCAACATATTCTGGATGTTGCCAAATCAATTATCGCTCACAAAGGTTACACTGCCGTTGGGTTGGCCGAACTGGTCACCGCTGCCGGTGTCCCCAAAGGTTCATTTTATTACTATTTCAAATCAAAAGAAGAGTTTGGACAGATCTTGTTGAAGGAATATTTCAATGAATATTTGTCCAGGGCCAGAACGCTTTTATCCTCAACCGAAGGTACCGCTCGTGAGCGTTTGCTCAACTATTTTCGCGTCTGTTCTGAAATACAGACAACAGGCCAGCCTGAAGACAAATGCCTGACTGTTAAATTAGGGGCTGAGGTCTGCGACCTTTCCGAAGGAATGAGATCAATTCTTTGTCGAGGTACTATCGACATTATCGATCAACTGACACAATGCATTGAGTCAGGGCAGAGCGATAATTCTATCTCAGCAGATGTATCGCCTCGCGTATTAGCTGAATCACTATATCAATTATGGCTGGGGGCATTTCTTGTCGCTAAAGTAGCTAAAGATACCGCTCCATTTAACTCCGCCATAGAGATGACCCAGCGACTACTATCGTAGTCGCATTTTTTTATCTTTTTTGTAGACGACTGGTCAATTATTAAAAGGAAATGTTATGGCTGACAATAGTATTCGTACCGATCTTTTTTCACCGGTTAAGTTAGGAGAGATCGAGCTTGCTAACCGTATTGTTATGGCACCATTAACACGCACTCGTGTTAATGAAGAAGGTGTGCCCAACGAAATGATGGTGACTTATTATACTCAGCGCGCCAGCGCCGGTTTGATCATTTCGGAAGCAACCAATATTTCAGCTCAGGGACGAGGATATGCCATGACCCCCGGTATCTGGACTGAAGAACAGGTAACTGAGTGGAAAAAAGTCACTGATGCCGTTCACGCAGTGGGTGGAAAAATAGTGATGCAATTATGGCATGTCGGCCGCTGTTCCCATGTTGATCTGCAACCTAACGGTGAATCGCCTGTAGCTCCCTCTGCTATAAAAGCAGCAGGAAATGTTTATACCGTAAAAGGCTTGCAGGAAGCCTCAATGCCACGTGCCCTGAATACGGATGAAATTCCCGGCATTATTGAGCAATACAGGCACGCAGCAGAATGCGCCAAACGAGCAGGATTCGACGGTGTAGAAATTCATTCAGCCAACAATTATCTCTTGGAGCAGTTCATACGCGATTCAACCAACCACCGAACCGATCAATACGGTGGCTCTATTGAAAACCGGGTTCGTCTGGTTCTGGAAGTGGTTAAAGCTGTCACCGGCGTATGGGGAGATGGTCGGGTTGGCATCCGGTTATCACCAGTGACAACCGAAGTCGGTGAAACTCCACTTGATAGCAATGTTATGGCGACTTATAGCTACCTGATCCGACAACTAAACCCATTCAAACTGGCTTACCTCCATTTTGTGGAAGGAACAACAGGAAAAGATCGTCTGATTCCTGAAGGTGTTGATTTGGATGCTTTACGCTCTCTGTTTGAAGGAGATTATATCGGTAATAATAACTATGACTTCGAAATGGCCATTGCCCGCCGTTCGGAAGGAAAAGTTGATGCAGTAGCATTTGGACGTCCGTTTATTTCTAACCCTGATCTGGTCAATCGCCTGCGTTATAATATTGAACTGACTGGTCTGGATCGCAATACCCACTACGGTTCTGGAGCAGAAGGCTATATTGACTGGCCGACCGCAAATTATTAGTTAGTTATCTGGCGGCTGGCCTATAAAGTAAAGCCGCCAGATTTTTGCCCGAAAAATACTCAGTAAGTAAAACCTAAATAGAGATAGATACTCAGCACAATACTGGCTGTCACAAGAGCGTAGGGCATTTGTGTACGAATATGTTCGATATGATCACAATCTGTTGCCATTGACGCCACTATGGCATCACCAGAAATGGGTGAAGTCATATCACCGAAAATAGAGCCGGAAATGGCCGCTCCAATCATATATTCCACCGGCATCCCAACCGAAAGGCCAAGTTGCACGCCAATCGGGATCATAATCGCAAACGTTCCCCATGAAGTGCCGGTCGCCAGTGACATAATAGCGCTGATGACAAAGATAAAACTTACCGAAAATCCGACAGGGAGTACACCATGTGTGATCTGCGCAATATAAGCCCCCGTATTCAGATCAGCCGAAACTGTTCCCATTAAAAATGCCAGAATCATAATAGAACTGATTTTCAGCATACTGGCATAACCAATATAAAGTTCTTCGAAAAAGGTATTAATGGATAAAACCCGGCGGCCTAAAAACCAAAAGAAAGAAATAACCGTACCAAACATCACACCCCAATAAACGGATGTTGAGCCACTGCCTTTGCTGAAATCACCTTCGCCAGTAATATAGAGAGCGACAGGAACCATCAGCACTGTTGACAGAATGGGGATAAAAAAATTCAGAACACTGTTACTGTTAGGGTGCCCAATAACTTCATCAGATGCTGTTTCTTTGCGGTTCAGTGCTGGCGTATTGTGCTGATGCAAAGCATTCTGCTCTGCTTTTTTCATGGGGCCCCAGGAAACATTGGTAAAAATATAAAATAATATGCTGGCAAGTGAGAGCCAGGCCATTAAGTTATATCCCAGAGAATGTATAACAATATCAAAAGGCTCACCTGAAATTAGCCCATTGGAAATTTGCACTCCGACTATTCCCATCATGACTGCGCCCCAGCCATTAATCATCGCCAGCGAGCAGACAGAAACACCGGCAGTCTGAATCAGGTAGGACATTTTTTCAGGAGGAACGGCATACTTTCTGGCAAGATTTTTGGTCGATGCACCGGCCACTAATTGGTTGATGGAACTTTCGATAAAAATAAGAGCAGAAATAATAATTGCCAGAAATTGTACGTTTTTCTTACTTTTAATAATTTTAGTTCGGTCAGTTAATAGCTGAACCAAAGCCCGTAAACCGCCCGTGACAGTAACCAGCCGCATAATACCGCCAATCATTATCATAAAAATAACCGTTTTGGTATTTCCCGATGACGTAAAAGTATTAATTACCCCCTCGAGCGTACTTTTTATTCCCAATATAATGTTGTGATCGTGTATTACCGTGAACCCAACCAGAATCCCCAGCATCAATGACAACATCACTTGTCGGGTGAGAATGGCTAATATGATGGTAACGACAGATGTAACAATCGTCCAGATTCCGTAGTCATGCATTTGTATTCTCTGATGTTTTTTTGTTGGTTAATGGAGAGGGAATGTAAAACATTAATGTATACGGCTTCTAATATGAAGCCTAGCAATACCGAACAAGAATACCAGTCAATTGATATTTTTTTCTGTTATCTGATGAAAAATTACTGATAGGCTCACCAAAATAATAAAAATTCATCTCTCTTTTCTTATTGATTTCAAATTATCGTGTAATTTTAAATTAATTTATTACACCTTTAAAATTAAATTATAAAATAATGACATTATCAAATAGTATCAGCCACATGATTATTTATAGCACTGTGCGTTGATATAAATCATGATTTAATTAAATGCTTCCATAAGTTAATCATAAAATAGTGATAACCAATTAATCACAACAAGGAATATTTATGATAAAAACCATAAAAATGGCAACATTATTTATCTCAATAATAATAACTTCAAATTCCTTTGCCAATAGTGAAATAAGAGCCAGAGATTTCGGTATTCCTTTTTCTGGAACCACCGGGAAATATAATGCAATTACCGATGTTAATGGTGTAACTGTTGGGTATTCGACCATGATCAAAGGTAATGGAAAACTAGACGTGGGGAAAGGGCCGATAAGAACCGGCGTAACCGCGATATTACCCAGAGGGAAAAAGTTCAGCCCAGTATTTTCCGGCATATTTTCTTTAAACGGGAATGGGGAAATGACAGGAAGCCAATGGGTTCAGGAAAGTGGTTTTCTGGAAACACCGATATTAATCACTAATACGCACAGTGTCGGTGTTGTCAGAGACTCAACAATCAGCTGGCTGGTTGATAACCATCTGGTATCACCACTTAAGGATGATTTATTTTGGTTACTCCCCGTAGTTACAGAAACATGGGATGGGATATTAAATGATATAAATGGCATGCATGTAAAAAAAGAACATGTCTATCACGCATTGGATAGCGCTAAATCAGGAATGATAAAAGAAGGTAATGTCGGTGGTGGAACAGGCATGAACCTGTTTGATTTCAAAGGAGGTACAGGGACTTCATCAAGAGTTTTAGATAAAAAAGACGGCGGATATACTGTCGGGGTACTGGTTCAGGGGAATTTCGGATTCAGAGATGACCTAATTATTGCTGGGATTCCGGTTGGTCAAGAGATAAAGGATTTCATGCCGATATATCATGGAGATAAGAAAAAAATAAAGGATGCAGGTTCTATAATCGCTGTCGTTGCTACAGATGCCCCATTAGCATCTCATCAGTTAGAGAAAATCGCCAAAAGAGTCTCTCTAGGGCTTGCCAAAGTAGGTGGCGTGGCCAGAAATACCAGCGGGGAAATATTTATTGCATTCTCCACCACGAATAACGATGCATTTTCCAGAGAAGATATAAAAACAATTAAAATATTACCCAATGACAAACTTGATCCTTTATATGAAGCAACTGTTAGCGCCACAGAAGAAGCCATTATTAATGCCATGTTTGCAGCTGAAACCATGGTTGGTAGAAATGGAAATATATCTTATTCCATCCCTAAAGAAAGAGTTATAAAAATATTGGAACGCCATAACTTACTTAGTCGAAACTGAAACAAAATCATTCAGATTTAATTTCTGTGTTTTTATTTAAAAACTGCGAATATAAAGGAGTAATAATAATGAAACCATACTTAGAATTACTCTGTTCTCCGGCTATTTGGGCGGAAGGCCCAGTTTGGCTACCAACAGAAGATGCAGTTATTTTCAGTGACGTAAAAGGGAATAAAATGTTTCGCTGGTCAGAAAATGATGGCGTCCATTTATGGCGGAAATATTCACATTTTTCCAACGGTAATACACTGGATAGAGAAGGGAGGATCATAAGCTGCGAACATGGCAGAAGGGGTATTTCCCGCACGGAAAAAGACGGAAGTGTTAACCTACTGGTTGAAAAAATTGACGGTAAAAGATTCAATTCACCCAATGATGTTGTTGTACGTTCTGACGGGACAATTTGGTTTACTGATCCGCCCTACGGAATTATTAACGATAATGAAGGCTATAAGTCTGAAAGCCAGATTATCGGGTGCTACGTCTATTGTTATGATCCTGCTGATAACAGCATTTCTATCGCAGCCAGTGATACTCAACGGCCAAACGGTTTAGCATTTTCTCCTGATGAAAAATATTTGTACATTGCCGATATGTCTATCGTCGATTTTCCGAAAAATGGCAGACATGAACTACGTATCTATCCGGTACGGGATAAAGTATTAGGGATAGGTAAACATTTCGCTACTATCTCTCCGGGGTTTCCGGATGGTTTTTGTATTGATAAATCAGGTAACATTTATTGTAGTTGTGAAAACGGCGTTATCATTTTTGATAAATTTGGTACGAAAATAGATAAGATTGAAGTGCCAGAACGTGTATCAAACTGCACTTTGGGTGGCATTAAGGGTGACCAGTTATATATTACAGCTACTACGTCACTATATCGGATATCTGTAACTCAGTTCATTAAAGGATGATGGAAGAGAAGAGTTAAGTTACTCCGAAATAGCAATTGGTAATTTATTTTGAGGGAAAAATGACAACATATAATGTAAATCCCGCAACAAGAACCGGTAACTTATCTCTTCCTGATGCTCGTACGCTTCACTGGTACGAGTGGGGACCAATCACCGGTAAACCGCTTATTTTCTGCACCGGCGCTGGAATGAGTGGCTCACTGGGTTTCGGAGAACAAGAGCTGAAAAGATTGAATATCAGATTAATAGTGCCGGATCGCCCAGGACTGGGGAATTCATCTCTACATTCCCATAAGACTTTAGTGAGTTTTGCCCAGGATGTTGCTGAGATACTGAAGCATTGCGGGTTACAAAAGTGCATGGTTTTGGGTTTCTCTCAGGGAGCGGTATTCGCACTGACACTGGCAAAAATCTGTAAAGCGACAGGGCTGGCAATTGTAGCCGGGCAGGATCAGTTTAGTTATCCCGCCACTCAGCAACTGTTAAATCAGGATATTGTTAATATGGTGAAGCAAAGAAATGCCGAACCGGAAATGTTAAAACAGTGGATTTCTCAGAATATCACTGCTGACTGGCTAATGAATTTTATTATGGCTCATAGTTCAGAAGTGGATTTGTCTTTGTACTCCCAGCCCAATTTTCTACAGGCTTATCGTCAGTGTTTAAATGAAGGTTTTTCCCAAGGGGCAGAAGGGTATACTCAGGATCTACTGCTTACATTTGGGCAATGGCCTTTTGATCCTGAAGATATTACCTGCCCGGTACATTTATGGTATGGAAAGCAGGATGCCAGCACCGTTCATTCACCAGACTTTGGTGAGATTTTATCAACACGGTTCCCTCATGCAGAACACACTGTTTTCGATAATGAAGGAGGCTCTTTACTCTGGCGGAAATCAAAAGACATTCTTGAAAAACTGGTCTTAACATACGTATAAAATTGAGGCAAGCAGCGCTTTTCGCGCTGCTTATAGCATTAAGGACTATGAAGAATGGCGGTTATTTTGTAACTGATACCAGTTTTGAATATCGTTAATAATCATGGCAGCATGATAGTTTCCATCTTTATCAATAAAATAATGGTCCAAACCATCATAGGCCTTGAAAGAAACCTTGGGATTATTAATATCAGCCATCATTTTTCTCGCCCCAGCTGCATCCACATTATTATCACCCATAGTCTGGATAACCAATAACGGTACTTTACTGGACTGGATCGAGTTCCGATTATCAATTGACAATGACTCATACCACCAATTTGCCCCATGACCACTGACATTCATGCCTACTGGCATATTCTGTTTTTTTGCTTCTTTTGCAAATGTTTTAAAACTATCAACTTCTTTATCAAACATTTCTGCCGGAGTTTGATGCCTGATGCTACGAATAACATCATCAATAAAGAAACGTCCACCGCCATTCATGGCAATTGCCGCAGTAATAAAATCTGCATTTTTCTCTGAAACTATCAGATTGGTAACAATAGCACCTTCACTTCCACCCAGCAGAATAATATGACGATACTTGCTTTTTAATTTGTTTAATACAGCAATATAATCTTTAACTCGTTTTAAGGGGGAATCGTTCTGAATATAGGCTGGTGGACATTCTGAATCACTAACTTCAACACCATTTTTTCCAAAACTGCTATCAAGCCCTGTTTTTTCTACTAGAAGAATATCGTTGGCAGGAAAAGCCGCACCAAAATTTTTTATCATTTTCTTATTATTGATAACACTACCACAATCAGAACCTTGAATCAGGACAAGAAGATCTTCAGAGTTTATACTATTTTTCTGTATCAAATAGTAAGTAATCTCTTTACCATCATTTCCTGGTAAACTATAGCTTCTCACTTCAGCCACGGACTGCATAGATATTGAGGTTAAAACAAGTACGATACAGATAAATATTTTTTTCATAATGTTCCGACCATTCTAATTAAGATAGGGTTGTATGAGGCAGGCCCAATATACGAATTAACCGATAAGGTAGCAATCTTATGACAGCATTTCAGAGTCACGAAGTTCGTTCGGTATTTGAACATTATCCTCAAGAATATCAGCAGTCATTATTGAAAATAAGAGAGTTAATATTTGATGTCGCGTCAAAAACAGAAGGGGTTGGCGTGATTACTGAAACTTTGAAATGGGGTCAGCCCAGTTACCTGACTCTTAAGACAAAGGCTGGAACTACAATCCGGCTGGACCGTTTTGGGGATACCCATGTGGCTATCTTTTTTCACTGCCAGACAACATTAATCGATACATTCAGAACACTTTTTCCTGAGTTAATTTATTCAAAAAACCGGGCAATAATTTTAGACCCTTACGCCTATTTACCAGTAAATGAGTTAAGACTATGTATTGAGATGTCACTCACTTATAAACTGAAGAAAAAGAGATAAAAATCAGGAGATACCCGTTGAATAATCAACTCACGGATATAGATTTGTGCGAAGCGCTATCAACTATCTTCGTAGATAATCAAGTTGATTATGAAGAAATTGCTTCTATCGTAAAATATTTTTCTATTGAACATGTAGAAACTGTTTTTTTCGAATGGGTTGCTCCTGTATGTTACACCAATGGTTTTACTCCCGTACCCTATATATGGACCTTTTTTGAACGCAAACAGCTTTGGGAAGACATTCAGTCTTTTCATAAACAACGGGCCATGGCAGGGATAGTCGGTAAAATAAAAACAAATATAAAATTATTTTTATTACGTAAATATTTTGAAGATGATTGGAGAAAATTACAAAAATCACTGACGGTTTTAATCCGTTAATTTATAAAATAAATGGGTAAATTAATATCTTTTGTTAGACTATAGCTCTTACTATAGTTACAAGAAGATTTTTATGATTTATTTTACTTCCGATACCCATTTTTGCCACTCCAGCATCATAAACCTATGCGGGCGACCATTTGAAACTGCACACCATATGAATAACGCCCTGATACACAACTGGAACGCATGTGTTACTGACCGGGATGAAATTTATATTTTAGGTGATTTTCTTTATCGTGGCACTGGAGCAGATGCGAATAAAATACTCCGTCGCCTTAATGGTAAAAAATATCTGATCCGCGGTAATCACGATAAATTTTTGAACGATCCGGACTTTGATATTTCGATGTTTGAATGGGTAAAAAGCTACTACGAAATGGATTATCAAAAACAAAAAATTGTGATGTTCCACTACCCAATTCTCGAATGGCAGGGCTATTTTCGTAATGCGATTCATCTTTATGGTCACGTTCACAATGCAGGTAAAGATCCTGAACAATACAAACGATTAAGTGTACTCGGACCCAGAGCTATTAACGTTGGTGTTGATGTTAATAATTTTTTTCCCATTAGCATTAACCAAGTACTGAAAAAAGCTCAAGAATAAGTATTCTATACTTTCAAGTTGTCTCTTTGCTGGCTGTGCTCGTTCACCCCGGTATAAACATACGATTATCTATGTTCCTAGGGGTTAACGGATATCATAGCCGATTAAGGCACAAGCTATTATTTTTAATAAAATCAATAAAGCAGCGTAACCGGGGTGAAAGCGTCTGGTTACGGTAATAAACTGCATTAATCGGCTGTTTTTGCTCAAAAGTGATATGAGAAAGGACCTGTTTAAATTCACCGGACTCTCTCATCTCATGAGTCATAAAATCAGACATACATACGATACCGACTCCTTTTCGGGTCAGATTACATAATACTTCACCACTACTTGCAGCAATTGTTGGGGTAATTTTGATCCCCTTTTTATCACCATGAAAAAGGGGCCATTCGTTGAGATTTTCTGGTGCAGTAAACCCGAGCAGACAGTGCTGTTGTAATTCTTCAACAGTTTTCGGTTCGCCAAAACGTTCTAAATAGAGAGGGCTTGCCAGAACTCGCAGTTTACTGTGACCTAACAATGTAGCGTGCAGAGAAGAATCACTCAGCGTTCCAATGCGAAAGGCAATATCAGTCTGTTTTTCCAGTAGATCCGTCACACCTTCGTAATTCGTCAGTTCCAGCGCTATCTGTGGGTATATTTCGTGAAATTGAGCAACCAGTGGTGCAATGACATGTAATAGAAAAGGAGTTGCGGCATCTACTCGTAACGTTCCGGAGGGAATATCTTTGTGACTCAGCAAAACTTCTTCCGCTTCTTGCGCAAGTTTCACCACTTCCCGTGCTTTTTGTAGAAATGCAGCGCCTTCTTCGCTTAACTTTATACGCCGGGTAGTACGGTATAACAAAGTACTGTCCACTTTTTCTTCAAGCCGTAACAACGCTCGGCTGGTGGCAGAAATAGTGAACCCCAGCCATTCAGCCGCTGCGGTTATTGAACCACTGTCCACTACAGCAATAAACACCCGCATTTCTTCCAGAGTAATTTTCATTTTCGCATTTAAGTCAAAAGTTTTTCTCATATTAATCAGTGTTTCTGCAAATATCAAACTGACATAATCACCCTCACTTACAGTGATGTCGTGTCAGCAATAACGCTGAGATTAAAGATATGAGGAAATTATGCGAACGAGCACCGCTCTGTTATCACTTTCTATTGGGGCATTTGCTATCGGGGCTACCGAATTTTCACCAATGGGTATGTTGCCGGAGATAGCTTCAGATCTGGCAATTTCTATCCCCACCGCTGGTATTCTGGTGATGGTCTATGCAATTGGTGTGATGTTGGGTGCGCCGGTAATGACCTTATTACTGATTAAACGTTCCCCGAAAGCCGCTCTGATTTTTTTAATGAGCATTTTTACCGTAGGAAATATCTTGTCGGCGTTATCACCTGATTTTTCCCTATTACTTATTGCCCGTTTTGTCACCAGCCTAAATCATGGCGCATTTTTTGGTATAGGCGCTTTGGTAGCGACCCGAGTAGTCGAGAAGGGGAAGGAGGCCAGCGCAATTGCCAGCATGTTTATGGGATTGACTATCGCTAATCTCGGCGGTGTTCCTGCGATTACGCGTTTATCGCAGATATTGGGCTGGCGGGAGGCTTTTTTCCTGATCAGTGTATTGGGATTCATTACCATGATTTCTCTATTATTGGCGCTCCCACGGGGAATGCAGGGACAGCCGCTCAATTTACGCCGTGAACTACAGGTTTTATTGAAACCTTCCGTATTGACGACGCTATTTTGTACGGTGCTTGGGGCCAGTGCCATGTTCACTTTCTATACTTATATTGTGCCAATGTTAATGACTCTCTCTCATGTTGCAGAAACACAGGTCAGTATAATGTTGGTGCTGGTTGGTGTGGGGTTTACCGTCGGGAATTATATCGGTGGTATTCTGGCTAACCGTTCTGTATCCAAAACACTTTATGGATTATTTGCATCACTGTTCCTGATTATGATGCTATTTCCACAAATCGCGAAAGACACGATTACTGGCGGTATCATATTAGTGTTTTGGGGAGCGGCTAGCTTTGGTGTTGTCCCGCCATTACAGCTAAAAGTAATGCAGGTTGCATCTGAAGCCCAGTCATTAGCTTCTTCTGTCAATATTGGTGCATTTAATCTGGGTAATGCCATCGGTGCTGCATTGGGGGCAACTGTTTTATCACTGGGGTTAGGGTATGAAATGGTCAGTTATTCGGGTGGTTTTGTTGCGCTCGTTGGTCTGTTATTACTGCTGATAACGGATCAAAAAACACAATCACTGACATTATCGATTAACAAAAGAAAAGGGTAGTCTACCGTCTGCATACCCGCCTGATTCAGGCGGGTAGTACCATAGAAAAAGTACCATGGAAAAACTACGGAGCAACATGATATCTTCCGGCTATTCCTAACCTATTCAGGGCGTTCATCATAATAGCCAGCCACTCAATTGCCGCAACCTGTTTATCGCTCCATACCGTTGCTGCTTTTTGATAAACATCATCGGGAATATGATCATTTTGTATTTCTGTTATCGCCTCCACTAATAACAGGGCAGCCCGTTCCTTTTCTGTAAAATATTCTGTTTCCTTCCAGGCTGGCAGCACGGCAACTTTATCGATAGGTTCGTTCTGTTGTAAGGCATCTCGGGTATGTAACCTGACACAATATGCACACCCATTAATCTGGGATATACGTAATTTTAATAGATGGCAAAACCCTTAACTAATACCGGCAGACAAAGCTGATTTATCGATTTCATCATTCACTATTTTCAGTTGTTGATAAATATTGGGGAAACTTTGTACTAAAGAAACTCGTGTCATCATGCTTTCCTTTTAAACTGCGATTAGATGGAAATAATCCTAAGATATATAGGTTTCACTTTTTGACACTTTTAAACATTTCTGCTGAAAAAATTGTTAGTACCTTATTTATCAACATAGCTGTGTGGTTACTTAATCGAATTCAACCATACCACTGATACAGTCAACGACGTCACCCGAAACCCAGATGCCATCTTCATCTGAAGTGATATAAATCCAGCCATCTCGTCCAATACATCGTCCTTGTCTGGCTGTATAATTTGCGGGTAATTTCCCATGTGGTATCAACCACTGAGCAAAAGCTGCATTCAGACTGCCAGTCACCGGATCCTCTTCAGAAATTGAACCACATAAGCCCCTAACTTCCAGACTTACCTGATTTCCTTCAGGATAAATTGCACACAAACCAATCTCATAGTTTTTCAATGGTGCATAATCAGGTTGTATTTCCAAAAGTTTATCGACAGATTTTAGTAAGATGCCAAGCCAGCCGGGTCCATTATCTATCCACTGACACAATTCAACATCATCAGCAGTAATACCAAGTCCTTTCAGAATTGTAGCAATTATATCATCAGCTACATCGCCTGTTCTTGCCAGCGGAGGGGCCATAAATGCCAACCGTCCGTTGAGCTGTTTGATAGTAATTAAACCTGCTTCACATTCCTGAATAATCGTTGCTTTATCTTTCTGATCATTGGCTTTCTGCCATACATAACAAGAACCTAGTGTTGGGTGCCCAGCAAAAGGCAGTTCGCCCGCAGGAGTAAAAATTCTGACTCTATAATCTGCATCAGGATGACGTGGTTTAAGTAAGAAAGTGGTTTCACTTAAATTGGTCCACTTAGCAAACTGAATCATTTGCTGTTCAGTCAGGTTATCTGCACCAATAACTACAGCCAGTGGATTACCTTGTAATTTTTTATCAGAAAAAACATTAACCTGTTCAAATAAGAATTTCATTATTCACTCTATTTTATAATTTAAACCATCAACAAATAAGTCTCTATTTTTTATAGCACGGTATAATCTCAATAAAAACACACGTTAAGTTACGTATTTTTATGGTATTAAAAAATAAGATAAAAAAGACTTGATCTCAAGTTAACCTGAGGTTTTAGAGTATGACACACTAATTAATGGAGATAAATAAGGAGAATGATAATGCCATTGGATATAATTACTGCCTATCGTAAATCAAATGCATTATTTGCCTTTGTTGACAGTAAAGCACCATTATATTTAAGTACAGAGAAGGGTAAAACAGTGGAACAACTTGCTAGGCTATGCAATGTCTATCAGGATAGATTTAACATCCTATTGAATTATATGGAAAAACTTAAAATATTAACAAAAAAAGAGGATAAATTTTATCTTACTGAACAATGGACATCACTCAATGATCAGAATAGCTTTGAAACACTGTATATAAAGTTCGAATTAGATCCCGTATTCTGGAATACTTGGTCACAATACAGTTCGTCTTTAAAAAAACCGAATAAAAAATCCGCTTTCGAACTTACCCATCACGAGTCATTTTTTGACTATCTCAATCATAAAAACAATAAAGATATTAAATTAACTTTTGATAACTTAATGGGAGAAATGACGAATAAAACAAATAACCATATTATTGATCACATTCCTCTGGATGGTATTAAGACATTTATTGATATCGGAGGTGGTGTGGGTAGTTTCGTGAAAAACATAAAAACTCACCATCCACATATTCAGTGTCATGTTATGGATCAATATAATTTCACCAGAAAAGAATCAGAAGAAATTACTTTTATTAATGGTGATTTCTTTTCTGAGATTCCATTCGGCTATGATGCTTATAGCATAAAAAATGTATTGGATGACTGGCCAGATGATCAGGCTATCGATATTTTAAAGAATTGTCATACAGCAATGCGAGATGATTCAGTTTTATATCTTATCGATATAATTAAAGAACCACATGAAGCAACCTCATTTGATTTATACATAGATACCCTTTTGTTAGGGAGAAGACGGTATCAATCCGACTTTGAGTTTATGGTAAAACAAGCTGGGTTATCTATTAAAAATATCTATAATTTAAATTTTTCCACAGAGAATGGAAATTACTATCTTTTTGAAATTAAAAAATAAATTTACTTTTAATACTGCGCTCCAGCCAGGGAGATAGCTCTGATTAAGTTTTTTTTGTCCCGGAGGGATAGTAATAAAGGCCGTATTACTATGAGACCTCCGGCGTTTAACGATTGGTATTTTTTCGCTTAAATGATAATGTGACTACCGTTCAAAACATAAAATAAAGGAGTCATTAGATGTCATCAATCCAGACAGAGATAATTCCCTTCTAATTAATTTTATTATTAACATACTTGATTAGAAGGGAAAAAGATGAATTACACAAAAATAGATCTTAACACGTGGAATCGTGGAGAGCACTTTGCGTATTATCGCCATAGTGTTAAGTGTGGCTTTAGTCTGACGACGAAAATTGACATTACAGATCTGCGCTTATCCTTAGCAAAAACACATTATAAATTTTACCCGACTATGATTTATCTGCTCACCAAAGTCGTCAATCAATATCCTGAATTCAGGTTAGCGATGAAAGATGAGGAGTTAATTATTTGGGACAGTGTTGATCCAATTTATACTGTTTTTCATAAAAAAACCGAAACATTTTCTGTATTGTGTACGACATTTTCACCTGATTTGCCGCAGTTTATGATGAATTATTGTGCTGACATTGAACAATACGGTTGTGATACACGTCTTTATCCACAAACAGAGAAACCGAAAAATCATATTAATATTTCCTCAATCCCGTGGATAGGATTTGATGGTTTCAACCTGAATATATCTGATATCACTGATTATTTCGCCCCAATTTTTACAATGGGAAAATATCAGCAAGAGGGCAGAAAAATATTGTTACCATTATCGGTACAAGTACACCACGCAGCCTGTGACGGCTATCATGTCGCTTTATTTATTAAAAAATTGCAGGCATTGTGTAATGATGCTTTGATGTAAAGAAAAAATATCAGGCCACCATTCAGTGGCCTACTTAAAAAATGGGTCTGAGGCTAATTGATTTTCCCTTAATAATTATTGACTTTTTATCAAAATTAAATCAATTTGCTATTGTCATTACCCCAGTTACTGAGAATTCGCGTTTAAGCTGAATACTTAAAAAACAACATTAAATTAATATCACCCTATTTTTAACATCTCTGAATGATGAATCCATATTGGAGCAGTATATGTTGATTACCTTAACTGACGTAACCAAGAATAATTATGAAGCAGTTTGCAATTTATCAGTAACTGACGAACAACTTTCTTATGTCGCGGAAAACGTATATTCCATCGCTCAATCAAAATTTAACCCGTCATACCAAACACGTGCTATTTGTCTGAATGGGGAACCCGTTGGTTTTTTTATGTGGGTACCCGATGCCGACAAAAGGATAACAATTTGGCGGTTTATGATAGATCAAAACCATCAAAAGAAAAGTATTGGACGCAAAGCACTAGCGTTAGCAATTGATGAAATCGGGCATACAGATCAGTTAGAGGAAATAGCAATTTCTTATAATCCTAAGAATCTCATTGCAAAGAATCTTTATGCCAGCGTTGGTTTCGTCGAAGTTGGTATGGATGAGGAAATTGGAGAAATGCTAGCGATTATCAGGATTTAAGTGCGAATATTTAGATCTCAACTAAGATTGATTTATACACACATAAAGGTTTGTTATGAAAAAATTAATTATCACTCTTATTTATTTAATACTAACTATTTCTGTACCATCAGTATATGCAAATACAACTCACGGCAATGCCAATGGCGGCAATGGACTGAATGGGGGAGACAGGGACGGTACAGCAGGATTGCCGGGGTGTGATGGTGGAACAAACCCATCGGCAGATGGAAAATTTTATCTTCCCGGAACACATCAAGAATGTAACCCCAGTGAGGAGGATGCCAAAAAGGTTAAAAAGCCCGCTAAAGCATAATGGCATATAACTGATCGAAAATTTTATTTATCCCATTCGGAGAAAGAAATGAAAATCATTCGCTATATACTGAATAGTCGGTTGATAGGATATGTTATAGGAGGAATAGGCGCCATTCTTTTTGGAGTCAGTCACATTCTAACGTTAAAAGAAGCAGAAAAATTCAGTAATTCACCACAGAAAAAATAACAATTAAATTTCAAATAGATACTCAATTATTCAGATGGGAGACATAGTCTCCCTATTTGCAGCGCCTCGGAAACAAAAATATCTGACCTATGATCAACACGATTGAGTTATGGTAATTTTTGATTTTAATAAACCAACGAGGTTAAATACCGAAAAATGAAAAAATCTACAAGAAGAGCTATTGCGAATATGGTTAGTTTATGTCTTGCAATATTTTTCATCAGTAAATCATCATTATCATTGATATATAATGGTGATAGTAATCACTATTATAATGTAGTGTTAATAGTTATGGCATTTTTTGGATTTGAATATGTATGCGATAGATTCATTAAGATCCTTGAGTTTTTTGAAAAAAATTAATTTATGTTCAACCAAAAAATTATCCCTCTTGAAATTTATTTTTATCTGGACTAATTCAGCCTCTGCGTTATATAAGCTTCACTTTCTGATACCTTTTAAGGATTTTTAATGAAGAAAACATTGTTATTGCAACAAATGCAGCTCTTCTTACAGGGAAGGCAGAAAGTGACCTTAAAAGAACTGATGCAAGAGTTTCAGTTATCCCGTAGTAGTGCTTTACGTTACATTTCAGCTTTAGAAGAATTGGGCGTTCCTTTATATTCTGAGCGGGGGAGAAATGGCGGATACGTTGTTGCTCCAACATACCGGTTAGCACCAGTCAGATTTAGCGCGGATGAAATTCATGCCATGTTATTTGCGATTTCAGGTATGCATGTTCTGCAATCCACCCCGTTTAATCTGCAATTTCGTAGTATTTCTGAAAAATTAAAGCAAGTATTGCCTCAAGATGAAAAAATAAAAGATGAAAGATTACGCAAGTGTTTGGGGGTGAGAACAGCCAGACAGATCAATCCAATTAAACATCTTGATATGTTACTCAATCATATTTTTCAACAGGAAAATCTGGAAGTAATATACTGCGATAGAAAAGTTTTTATTTACCCGATTGCGATGTGGTTTGAGTCAGGAAAGTGGTTTTTAGCTGTATTTGATTATGAAGCACAAGATTTACGTGTGTTACGCTGCCATGCAATCCAGTCATTTCGTCCAACGGCAGTAACTTTCGTTGCTCCTGAAAATATTCGTTTAACAGATTTCAATCTGTCTAATTTTGAACAATTAAGGCAGAAGCAACAGCAACATTATTTTGAAATAACGATAAAAAGATCAGGTATTGACCATTATCATAGCAAATCATTTTCACATATCTCCCTCAAATTAACCGATGATGGTGCACTAATTTCTGGTTATTATCATCAGGAAGAATTGGGTTATCTGCTTGACTATATAAATGGATTTTCCAGACATCTGATTTATATAAAACCTAAAACATTAAAAAGAATGTATATTGATGAAATTCAGATGCGTTTGAAACAGTTGGAATAAGAAGCGATTATACGTGTTACAAAAAATAGGTAATTAATTATCTGAATACTTAATGTCATTAAGAAAATCTAAAAGCCTCTTATTAGAGGCTTTTAGGGAAATATTATATTTCTTTGCCTTCATAGTAACCTACATAGCCTTTACCACAATGTGATGCTACCGGCTTTATGCCTTGCAAATGATACTGAATTTTTCCATCTGTGAATACGCTTTCAAAAATATGATTTTTACGCACTTCATACACAACATATACTGTTCCATTTGTACCAGTATAAGTTCTGCCTGAGCTATAACAATCGTTATAGGTAAAATCTTTATTTGCTGCTGATGCAGTTGCAATTCCGCCAGTTAATGCAAGACCAGCTACCAATGCTCCGCCTACTAATAATTTTTTAAACATAATAAAACCTCTAATTTAACATCATTATAACTTTCTATTTAAATTTATCACTTACCAAATATTCTTTGATAAGATGCGCTAAATATAAATCATCATAAGAGGAATTTACTATTTCAAAAATTGGAAACAGTATATGTTTTTATATTAAATTTGAGATAGGAATGATTAAAAAATAGCAAATAAGATTGAGAAATAAAATAACCAAATATAATTATCCATAACAAAATCAAAAAACCCCGTTATATTAACGAGGTTTATTAGCATTCTGAGGTACTGTAGCGATAGGGCTTACCTATGATTTTACACCTTCATATTTACCAACATAAACGTTCATTCCACAAACGTATAATTTTTTAAATCCTTTCAAATGCCATTTGAATCCATCTTCATTGCGCACATCAAGGAAAACAATTCCATCTTTTACTAGGTATTTAGTATATACTCCATTTTTATACTCTATAGGAGATGAATGGCAATTATTCCAAGGGATATCTGTGCTGTTTGCTGATGCAGTTGCTATTCCGCCAGTTAATAAGATAACCGCAGCCAATGCTCCACCCACGAAGAATTTCTTCAACATAAAACCTTCCTTTAATTTTTTCAGTTTATTACTTATAAAATCACATTTTATAATACGCGGTAAATGTAAATGACTAACAGAGGATTTTACCATTTCAAAATTTATAAACGGTGTATGTTTTTATTTTATATTCGAATTTTGGATTTTTTCTGAAGGTTAATTCAAATAGATCAGTAATGGAAATAAAAAATATTTTTCACAACCCCCTTCGAGAAAGGGGGTTTTGGGGTGGGATTTTAATTTCTTACACTATTACCAATATACACAGCAGCCCAAGCAGGCTTTCCTGCTTTATCTATACAGCTAAATTGAGGTCCCTGATAAAACCATTGTATATCTCCATACATCGTATTTTGCTGTATAAATTCTTGAGAAAAATTACGGTTCGGTTTAACAACTACTCGGGTATAGTTCGGCTTTGTTGAAATATATACAGACTCATTTGGACACAGGCTTTCAGCTGCTGCAGTTGCAATTCCAACAGTTAATGACATAACTGTAACTAGTGATCCACCTATGAAAAACTTCTTCAACATAAAAATTTCCTTTAATATTTTTCAGATTGTGAACCAAGTTAATTATTCATTAAATAATATTAAAATAATTAAAAAAATAATAAGAAGCCTTGTCATTTTTGGCGAGACTTCTTATTTTTCATAGAAAATTATGATAGTTATTTATAATATTTTAAACACCTTCATAAAAAGCCACATATCTTCCATTATTGCAAGATTTATAATATTGAAAATACCATGTCCTCCCATCCCGTGAAAATTTATTCGCAAAAACACCCGTTGAGTGAACCACAGTTCTGATAGGCTTACCACTACGATCGTTGCCCATCGCTTCTACACAATCCCTGTAGGCTGGAAACTCCCATGCCGAAGCAGTACCTATTCCTCCGATTAGTATCGCTGTTAATGATCCAACTTTTAATAATTTCTTTAACATAAACATTTCCCCATAATAATTCCAATTTTAATATATTGTTTATCAAGTTGCATTTAACAATGCACGATAAATCCTAAACCACCATCAGATGCTATAGCAATTTTAAAATTTATAAACTGGTCATATATTTCTTTCTAGGTTGGAAGTGTAATTTCAACTATCATAATTTATGATAATAATGTTATTATTAACAAATTGGAATTAAATAAATTATATCCTCAGTCAGATAAATTGAACAACATTCACTCAGTTTATTTTGTGTTGTTATTTATCCATTACTTCCTTAACATATTCATAGCTAGCATAAGAAATATTAATTTCGATATTGAAATGTGAGGGTTATTAGAAAAACAATGGGTACTGTAATAAATTTTATTCATTCCCCAGAACCGATATCACCTGTTATTAATATGCAAAAATTAACTCGTGTTTATCAACACGGGGAAGAAGGGCAGATCTCTATTCTGAAAAATATTACCGCACAAATTTATGCAGGGCAGAGTTGCGCTATTGTCGGTACGTCAGGTTCGGGTAAAAGCACTTTACTGAATATTCTCGGCTTGCTGGATAAACCCACTTCCGGAGAGTATTTTCTTTGTGGCGTTGATATGTCAGTAGCAGATGCTGATCTGCGTGCCAGAATGCGCAATAAAGAAATCGGCTTTGTATTTCAGAGTTTTCATTTATTAGCCGGAATGACAGCAACAGAAAATGTCGCGTTACCACTACTTTATCGGGGCATTTCAGCTTCGCAGGCTCATAAAATTGCCAGAGAAAAATTGGGTTTGGTTGGACTTTCACACAGAGAAAATCATTACCCGGCAGACTTATCTGGCGGTCAACGACAGCGTGTTGCACTTGCCAGAGCATTAGTCGGAGAGCCTTCATTGCTGCTGGCTGATGAACCTACCGGTAATTTGGACCCGCAAACAGCAGAAGAAATTTTATCGTTACTTTCCACTCTTCACACCGACAATGCGATGACTCTGGTTGTAATAACCCATGATGCGATGGTAGCGAACCATATGCAGCGCGAATTACGTATGAGTGGTGGTCAGTTGCATGAGATCAGAGGAACGACAATGCATGCATGATAAAAGTCAGCCTAGTCATTATGGCATGTCAGTATTTATGATGTGGCGGGAAGCCTGGCGTAATTTAATGGCTACGGGGAAAAGCTCTCTGCTTGCTTTGTCTGGAATTGCGATTGGTTGTGCATCTGTCGTGGCCTTTCTGAATACAGGGCATAACGCGACCCTTGCAGCGCTGAAGATGTTCAGCGGGTTGGATATTAATGTGATCACAACTAATTTCTATTCTTACAATCATGGCATTGATAGTGAAGACATTAACATAGACGCGCTGAAAACGGCTATTCCGAGTTTATCTTCCGCAGCACCCTGGATCTATTATTCTTCTCCTGTGCGTTATAACGGTAAAACAGAACACTTTACCCTGATAGGCTCCACGGCCGCACTTGCGGAAGTTATGTTATTACAATTGCGGCATGGGCGATTTATCTCCGATTATGATCGTCACTCTCCTTATCTGGTTATGGGTAATGATGTCGCCGTTTCTCTCGTGGGAGATGACACGTCCCAAATACTTGGCAAGCAGATTCAGCTTGGTAATTATCTATATACCGTGATTGGTATTTTTGAAACAAAAGGGCAAAACCCTATTTTTCCTTTTTCTCTGGATTCCGTTGTCGTGGTTCCTCTCGAAACCATGCGTAAAATATCACAACATGCTCAGCTGAATGGCCTGATTACCCGTTCAGCCACAACTTCGACAACAGAAGCGGATGCAGAAAATTTGTCTGCGTTTTTTAAGAATAAGTTTCCCGAGGTTGAAATTAACGTTCGCGTTGCTCAGCAATTGTTACAAGGGCAGACGGAGCAGGGTAAAACCTTTACTTTTATGTTGATCGGGTTGGCTGGTATCTCACTACTAACGGGCGGAATTGCGATCTCTAATGTGATGTTGATGAATGTTTCTGCCCGGAGAAAAGAAATAGGGTTGCGTATGGCTTTGGGGGCAAGAGCACAGGATATCCGACGCCTGTTTTTGTATGAAGCGGCTGTATTGACTTTTACCGGCGCAATACTTGGTACTTTAGTGGGGATTATCGTTGCCTTCCTTTTTGTCCTTTACTCCGGTTGGTCATTTTCTCTGGCTCCGCTATCCATCCCTTTAGGAATAGGAAGTGCCGTTATAGCGGGGCTTATCTCCGGCTTTTATCCCGCTCATAAAGCCTCACAAATGGAACCTGTACAGGCATTACGTGATGATTAAAAATTATTTCATTTATGGTGTTCTGACTCTGTGTCTCTGTTTTTCTCAAGCCGGAGTTTCTGAATCTGATCACAGTCTGGATCGTAAAAATACAGGAGAAGTCATCGGCCTGTCGCTGAGTGATGCAATATCGCTGGGTTTACGGAATAACTATGCCATTCGCAGTGTTTATCTGGACCGTATCGCTCAGAAGTTTGATTTACGTGTAGCAGAAGACCGGTTTACGCCGAAATTGCAACTGAGCGGGCGTTATATTACGGGCAAAAATCAGGCAGAGAATTTCAACAAAACCAGCCTGTCTCCTAACGCCACATTACTTACACCTTTGGGGACACGTTTCACGCTGTCATGGGCGCGTGAGCACAATAAGTCAGGAATAAGCAGCCTTCACAATGATGGCGCAAGTATTACTATGATACAGCCTCTTTTACGAGGAGCCGGAACAGATGTGAATAATGCACCGGTTTTACTGGCAAAACTTCGGGAACAAACTAACCGTCTGAATTTAAAATCGACAATTTCCGAGTCCATTACACAAATTATTCTGGCCTATCACGCGTTACTCCGGGCGCAGGAGCAACAGGCTTTGTCTGCCGCTTCCCTTAAACGTATGCAGAAACTGGTTGAGACAAATAAGGAGTTGATTGATGCAGGCCGAATGGCTCAGACAGATATCATACAGACACAGGCCGATTTGGCGATGCAGGAACTCTCAGCAAAAGAGGCTGAAAATAATGTTAATGCGGCAAAACTGACACTCCTGAAGCTACTGGCTCTGAGCCTCAAAACGCCTATCCATGCAACAGATACTCTGAAAGGGACTTATGTCAGGCTGGATGTTGAACAATCAATTAAAAAGGCACAAGCTCAACAACCGGGTTATCTTACTCAGCTACTTTCTGCAAAAACCGCCGATATTCAGTTATTGCAGGCCAGAGATAACCAACTCTGGGATTTATCACTGGTTGGCGGAACCTCCCAGTATCGTTCCTCTTCTGCTGACACCCGAAACTGGGAAAATTATATCGGTATCCAACTGGATATCCCAATCGGGGATATGACAAAACAACAAGCGGAAATTCAGGCCAGAGTTGATGTTCAGAAGCAGGCATTACATCTGGAAGAGGCCAGAATCAATCTGGAGCAGAGAGTAACGAATGCCATCCGTGATACTGAATCACGCTGGCAGGAATATCAGCTAGCCATAAAGGCCAGTTCACTTTCGCAACAAAAACTTGAAATCGAAAAGGAAAAATTACAGGCGGGGCGATCCAGCAACTTTCAGGTACTGAGTTTTGAAACTGACCTGAGAAATGCGGAAAATGCCCGCCTGAATACGCTTATCCAGTACCTCAATGCTCAGGCTGAACTGGATCAAATTCTGGGTACAACACTGGAAAGCTGGGAGATAACGATTAATGAATAAACACTCAGTTTTTAACTACTCCATGATTAGGCGTTATCGGTGGGTCATCATGGGAGTGCTGGCGGCTATCGTCTGTTTTTGGGCTTTATCCTCTTCAGGGGGATTGTCCTCAGAAAAATCTCCCGCTCAAGACGCTGTACAGTGGATTACTATAAATCCCTCTCCGATAGAAAAACGACTGGACTTGGTAGGTAAACTCCAGTCCGGACGCCTTGAAACTATCCCTGCGCCATTTGAGGGGATTATCCAACAGGTTCTGGTTAAAGAAGGACAGCAGGTTTCCCCAGATCAGACTTTAGTCACGCTTGATACCCGGAAAATTGAAATAGAAATTCGACAGGCTCAGGTGGAAATGATTAAAGCCTCATCTGCGGTTGAAGAATTACGGGACTGGGAAAACAGTCAGGAAGTCATTCGGGCCAGAAGGAACGTCGAAAACGCGAACCACATGGTAATGGAGCTTAAAAATAATCTGGCAAAAACACAGGCGCTTTTTTCACGGGGAATTGTCCCGAGAATGGAAGTTGAAAACCTTGAGCAACAACTCCGTCGGCAACTGACGGAACTTGCTTCAGCGAAGGATGATCTTACATCTACCCGACAAAAAGGCAGTGCCAGCCACGTACAAGTGGCAGAAATGGGGCTTAAAAATGCCACAAGCCGTTATCAGGCGTTACAGGAACAATACGCACATAAGGAAATAAAAGCGCCATTTTCTGGTGTCATCCTTAAGGCACAGCAGGGAGAAAAGGGCAAATCATTCGCAATTCAGACAGGTGTGCGGGTTACAGAAGGAATGCCTTTGCTGGAAATTATGGATACAACCCAGTTTCAGGTATTGGCGCAGGTTGAAGAAGCGGATCTCGTCAAACTAAAGGAAGGGTTACCAGTCAAAATCAGCGGCGAAGGGTTTTCTGGCTATTTTATGGATGGAAAAATTGAAACCATCGCTATGCAAAGCGCAAGCAACGATCAGCCCGGAACAGCCGTTTATTATGATGTTGTGATCAAAGTGACATCACCCATAAACACGAATTATCTCATCAGGCCCGGTATGAGCGCTAAAGTCAGTATCGTTGTTTATCACAATGAACAGGGAGTTGTGATACCCGAAAAAGCGCTGTCACGTGACAATGATGGGAATTTGAGCGTAAGCTGGCGCCCGGATTTAAAAAGTCAGGCAATTTCCCGCCAGATAACGGTCGGTGAGGCTATGCCGGAAGGATTAGAAATTCATGGGCTGGAAAAAGGATTTATTGCATTATCTCCCTGAAAAATGAAGCTCATTAGTATAAACAAACAGCCCGTTATTGGGCTGTAGTATATAGCACAGATACGGGGATAATCAGTTATCCCACTGAGGGGCTAAACCTTCCGGATCAGCAATGCGCTCATTACGCTCAAGGGTGGCTATAGCAGCCATATCTTCTGCATTAAGTTTTAGCGCCATCGCTTTCAGGTTATTTTGTAAATTCTCACGTTTAGTTGAAGATGGGATCACGCTATAACCTAATTCCATTGCCCATGCCAGACTAACCTGAACGGGGCTCGCCTGATGTTTTTCTGCGATACGTCCGATAACCTCATCCTGAAGCACTTTGCCATACGCAAGGGTCATATATGAAGTGATATGAATTCCGTGCTCTTTCGCCCAGTCTGTTACATAACGGTTTTGCAAATAGGGGGAAACTTCAATCTGGTTAGTTGCGATATTTTCGGCACCTACCGCATCAATAGCCTGTTGCATCAGAGCAACGGTAAAGTTTGAAACGCCAATTTCACGTGTCAGGCCCATTTTTTTCGCTTCCAGTAACGCACTCATTGTTTCTTCAAGACTAACGGCATTATTTGGCGACGGCCAATGAATTAATGTCAGGTCAACATAATCCGTGCCTAATTTAGCAAGACTTTCTTTGAGGCTCGGTATTACTTTCTCTGCGCCCATATTATCAGTCCAGATTTTAGTCGTGATATAGATATCCTCACGGGCTACGCCACTTTCTTTAATAGCCTGACCCACTGCTGCTTCATTCTCATAAATCTGTGCGGTATCAATCGCCCGATACCCTAATTCAATAGCATTTTTTACTGATGCAATAACAACATCATCTTTCAGACGAAAAGTACCTAATCCAAATGCGGGAACAGACATAATCAACCTCGTATAGTATTTGATATTTGTGATTACGGGGTAAATTATCCCTTAAAAAGAGAATTATTCATAAATTTTTCTCAATTAATTTTTTAATTAGAAAAAATATAATTTTTTGAAATGCGTCGCAAAAAAAGGATGAAAAGCATAAAGCATCGTAGAGGTGCTTGTATTCGAAAGAGACAACGTTCATGATTAAAATAATCACATAAAGTGATAGTTTTAACATGTTATAGAATTAATTAATAAAATTATCCCATTGCCTTGTAGGGGGTTGCATGTTGTCTCATTTCCTAAAACAGGTCCAGAATTATCCGGAAAAAATCGCTATTTTCACGCCTGAAAAAGAACTCAGTTATCGAACCCTTAAGTTGCATTCAGCGACCATCGCAGGCTCGCTGCGATCTCTCGGAATAACCCATGAAGTGCCTGTTGCCATCTTGTTGCCTCCTGGCATAGAACAAATTACGAGCCAGATTGCTATTCTGATGGCTGGTGGAAGCTGTGTACCTCTTGATCCCAATGTCCCTCCGGCACGCTTAAACGATATGCTGGAAGATCTGGCTGTGAAGTGGACGATTACCGATTCTCCAGAGAAATTTTCTCAGTTAAAAACGACATTCGTTTCATTTTCTGATTTACTTGCAGCGGGAGAGGAGCTAGCTGATACCGATATTGCTTGTCTGGCCCCAACTCATCGAACTCATGTACTTTTTACCTCTGGTACAACCGGTAAACCCAAAGGGGTACAGGTTGAGAGTAAAGGCATCATGCGGGTGATTGTCGATGCGGGATATATAAATATCACTCCGGAAGACCGCATAGCCTGTACCTGCAACTCAACATTTGACATATCATTGTTTGAAGTCTGGGGAACACTGCTCAACGGTGCAACAGCTTTCATTCCTCCCAAAAAAGATGTGCTGGACATAGAATATTTTCAGTCTGAACTGACGAATCAAGAAATTTCTATTGTTTTCGTTGCGGCAACACTTTTCAATCTGATAGCAAAAACATACCCTCAGGCATTCCGTGAAATTCGCTATCTTGTGATAGGGGCTGAAGCGCTCAATGCTCATACGGTGAAACTGGTTCTGGAAGCCGGCGCGCCACCCCAGCATATTATTAATGGATATGGCCCAACGGAAAGTACCATATTTGCGCTTTCACACGATATCAGACTGGAAGATTTGGTGGATGGTAGTGTTCCTATCGGAAGCCCCATAAATCATACCTGTGCATTTGTTTTAGACGATAATATGAAACCTCTGGCACCCGGCAATTTGGGGCAGCTCTATCTCGGCGGTGAGGGGCTTTCACGAGGTTACTGGAACCGGGATGAGCTGAATGCTGATCGCTTCGTGCATGTTTCTATTCCCGGATATCCCCAGCCAATACGGCTTTATAAGACGGGCGATCTCAGCTGGCAGCGTGACGATGGTGTCTTTATGTACTCTGGTCGTATGGACAGTCAGGTAAAATTACGTGGTCATCGTATCGAGCTGGAAGAAATAGAAGTTCGTCTTCTGGAAAGTAAAGAAGTCCGTCTGACCAAAGTTTGTGCTGTGAAACACGAAGATAAAGATCACGAAGGTGAAGACGATTTTCTTGCCGCTTTTGTTGTACCGCGCTCACCGGAAACATTCGATCAAGAACGGCTTATACACGAACTGGAGGAATATCTTCCTGCATATATGCTACCTCGTATTTTCGTCATCGAAGATATTCCGACGACACCGCACGGAAAAGCAGACCATCGTAAGTTAATGGCTTTGCTGGAAAAACCGGCACCATCAGAGGAGCGCCCGGCAGGTTTTAATGATACCGAGTATGCAGTATTTCGTATCTGGAGCAAGATCCTGAATCATAGCGAAATCTCCCTTGATGATAATTTCTTTCAGATAGGGGGAAGTTCCTTGCAAGCCGCGCGCCTTGTGATTGAACTGGCCCGCCAATTCAACCAGCATTTTATGGTACAGACCCTTTACGAAGTACCAAACCTTCGACAGCTTGCCAAAATTATTTCACAAGGAAATACGATTCCTATACTGGATGATGAAGTTAAGGAATGGCTATACGATGGGCAACTTCCAGCAGATATCAAACCATTGCCTGAAGCACCTCAAAACTGGGCAGAGCTTGCCAGTCCCACCATTTTTCTAACGGGTGTGACCGGTTTTCTTGGGGCATTTTTCTTACGTGAACTGCTCACCTTCAAGAAGATAAAAGGGAATATAAAAAATATAATTTGTCTCGTTCGGGCAAAAGACGATGATACGGCATTCCAACGTATTGAAAGTACGCTCTCCAAGTACGGGTTGTGGGAACCTTCGTTCGCAGGGCGCATTAAAGCTATCGCGGGTGACTTATCTCAATCAAAATTAGGGTTAAGTGACAAACTCCACCATGAATTGGCTAATACATGTGATGTTGTTTTTCATCTGGCAGCGAATGTTAACTATATTCATCCTTATCGCATCCAGCGAGCCTCTAACATTGAGAGCACACTGAACATTCTTCGTTTCGCCACACAAGGTAAAGCCAAAGCGGTACATTACGCTTCAACGATAGCCGTATTTGGTCCGGTGGGATTATTGAACGCGAGACCCAGGGTCTACGAGAATGACAGCCTTATACCTTATATTGAAGGTCTTAAATACGATATCGGCTACGCACAGAGCAAGTGGGTTGTTGAACAACTGATGTTGCAGGCACGGGAATTAGGTATCCCATTATCTGTTTATCGGCCTGGTTTTATCATGGGGGATAGTGTTCGCGGTGTCGGTAACCCTAATGATTTTGTTGCACGCCTGATAATGGGATGTATTGCTATCGGAGCCTGCCCAAAATTACCACTACAGTGGAAAGAATTTGTTCCTGTCGACTATGTCAGTGCTGCGCTCTTAACTATCGCTGCGGATACAAAGAATCTGGGACAGGTTTATCACCTTGTTCCTCCGGAAAGAGAACAATCCGTTAGTGTTGATAAATTCTTTCATCTTCTGGAAGAGTGTCACGGCTCTCCGCTGCAATCACTTCCTTATAATGAGTGGGTCTCCAAACTAACTTCTGATCCTCACTTGCACGACAACGCGCTGTTACCCTTATTGCCGATGCTTTCTGAGCGTGTCTATCAGCAGTTAACACGCTGGGAAGTCAGCGAAAATATGCCAATTTACGACTCCAGAAATACCAGCCTGGCATTGGCTAATGCAGGACATTCGGTGCATTTCACCCCGATGGGAAAAGAGCTACTCTCAAAATATCTTACCTATTACCTTCCCAACTAACATTTTCTGACGAAACAGTTAATTATAAACGGGGCTTATAATGCAGCCCCGTTTAGCGTTTTAACTATCTTTTCAACATCAGAGATAGAAACCGAATCCGGAAATTAGGTTGGCTCAGCGGTACGTAACAGTTCTGCATAGATACCATCTTTTTCGACCAACTGTTGATGGGTTCCCCATTCTTTTAACTGGCCATCCTTGAGCACCAATATTTGATCCGCATGACGAATAGTGGAGAGGCGGTGCGCAATAGAGATAACTGTACGTTCGGATGCCATTTGTGCCAAAGCCAGAGAAATTGCCTTCTCTGTTGTGTTGTCAAGCGCACTGGTTGCTTCATCAAGCAGCAGAATTGGCGGGTTACGCAGGATCGTTCTAGCCAGCGCGAGGCGCTGCTTTTCTCCGCCTGAAAAACGATAGCCACGTTCACCAACCTTAGTCTGATAACCTTCAGGCTGCGAGACGATTAAATCATGGATTTGTGCAGTACGCGCGGACGCAACAAGATCCTCATCACTGGCCTCTGGGCAGGCAAAGCGTAAGTTTTCTGCGATACTCGTATTCATGAGAAATGGCTCTTGTGTGACTACGCCGAGTACGCTGGCAAGTTGTTCAAGCTCATTTCTCGAAGGTCAATGCCATCAATGGTAATCCGACCATGACCACTCACCGGCAGTATGTGCACGCACTTCTAAATGCAAGGTTTTGGACGATGCTTTTTCAAAACGCTGGATAAGAAAAAAACTGCGTGCCAAAGTACGCGACAGGATAATACCCGGCGCTGATAGGGTCTCTTGTACGATAGCTGACATATCTGCATGACCATCTTGTTGTTGATGCGTCAGGCGTTCACGCATGAGACCGACTTTGTGGCTGAGCCAGAGTGATGGCGGCAAAACAGCAAAGGAGAACAGGGCGAGTCGCCAGTCCAGTAACAACATCGCAATGGCGGTGGTTACGGTAATGGTGGCACTGCGAATGATTTCGGTCACCGTATTGCTAACGACAGATTGAAGTCCGCCAATATCACTGGCAATACTTGATTGAATCTCACCGGTCCGAGTTCGAGTAAAAAAGGCAAGAGAAAGTGTTTGCAGATGCCCATAGAGCCGTACCCGCAGCCCGTGCATAATGGCTTGACCTATCTGGGTAGATAAGATCATTTGTGCCGCATTAATCACTGCGTTTAGTGCGGTAATCACAATCAAACCTAATGCTAACCAGACAAGAAGCTGTATATTTTGTTGCGGTAGCGCAGTATCAATAATTTCGCGTAATAAAAAAGGTGCGAGAACACCGATACCAGCCCCAATAACGATGAGTAAACCAATAAAAATAATACGCCCTCGCCAAGGCTTAAATAGGGTCAGAATGCGTTGCAAAGAAACATGGCGTGCAGAAAGTTTTTCGTAGTCGTTAAAATTATCCATAAACTTTATTATCCAAGTTTTCACTCAATTAATAGTGCTTTTTCCAAAAGGCCTGATGCTTTCTAAGAAGCAGGGTAGTTCAGTTTCAGGTAACTGTATGTATCCGAATTTTGGCATTCCGCGCAGTCATCTTCTGAAAGTGATATTCAGATAAAGGATTACTTGTTTCCAGAAACAAAACGGGCAATCCGGAAGGGTTTTAATTCCACTCGTTCAGTGCCATTTATGATCTCTTCTTGTGCAAGCCGACATATCAATGGTGCAAGTGTAATTGCCGTATGCATACTAATCATATATAACCCTTGATAATCAGCCACTTTTCCAACGATCGGCATTCCATCATCTGGCATTGGACGTATACCAACGGAAGCCTGTTCTAAACATAAGCTATCACTTCCTATAAAAGACTCCTTTATGAGAGTTAGGGCTTTCTGAGCAATACACATAACACTATGCTCAGGTTGATCACTGATATAATCTTCTGCTGCAAGCAGCCTTGTTCCTGATACCGGGCGCACTTCTAAATCGGGAGTTGAGATAATACGGTGCACAAAAGGGACGTTAGCCTGATGCTGATATTGCACGATGATAGAAGGAGAGGAAGACAGGTAAGCGGTTTCTCCCAGTGTTTCCATCAGAGAAATAGTACCGGTACCCGCTGTAAGCACTACCTGTTCAGCATGGATGGTTTCCTGTGACGTTGTCACGCCAGTGATCTGTTTTCCATTATGGTTAATGGAGGTGACTTCTGTTTCTGGCAGATAAGTCACCCCGTTGTTTATGGCTTCCTGCAAAAGAAATTGCGTTGCGTGAATCGGGTCAACCGCACCTTCTTCCGTTGCAAACGCTGCAATATCTGGATAGACAGAAAGCTGCGGTTCTAGCATCTGAAGTTCATCTTTTGTCAGAGATATAATCTTAAAACCCGATTTATTATGATTATCAATAAATTGACGGGTTGCATATTCAGTTTCTTGCCAGCTGATAGCACCACACCAATTCACATTTAACTTTCCGTTTGTCTGCTTATCCAGCTTATGCCACTCATTCAGTGCTTGTTGCCTGAGTTTACGGTCAGCACCGAACCTGCCATAAGAAACATTTAGCCATGCGAAGGACTGTTTAGTTACACCGTTACCCAACTGGCCTTTATCAATAAGGATAATTTTTCCTTTGTCGCCATTAGACAAATAGTGATTAGACAAATACCATGCCAGTGTTGCACCGACAAAACCTGCACCAACAATAACAATTTTATTTTCTTTCATTGTTATGGCTCACCGATATAATTATGATTGACGTGGCTGAACAGCACTCAATGGCTTGATACTCATTCCCTTAAGCATACTTAACCATGCAAGAACGACAAGTCCCATCTGGATGATAAATAACAAATGAGGTGGGAGTTCGGTGAGTACAATACCGCTTAACATCGGACTAAATGCGCCGCCAAGAAACCCCAGCGTCTGAGCTGAAAAATAACTCGATTTCATGCCTTCCGGCGCAATATTATCGATCAACATATACTCACCCGGCGCATAAATTAGCTCGCCTAGTGTGAAGATAACGGCTGCAATCCCCCAAAGGTAAAGGTTTTTGTCCGCGAACATAAATACCGCTATGCCTATAAAGAAAAAGACACTACCTAATGTCATCAGGTTTTTCAGATTTTCCGGACGAATACGCCTACCCACCGCATACTGTAAAGTCACCACCACCGCAGCATTAATTGGTAATACAACACCGATAACGGCTTCAGCTAAGGTGCTATCAGCAACGGTCAGGACATATTGTGAGATCCAGACGGTAAAAGAGCCGAATACCAGTGAGCCAAGAAAAGTTGAAAGAATAAACCATACCAGTGCACGATCTCTTAGCATCACTGCCGGATCCCACTTTGTGGCTGGATTTTGGTTATTTCCGGCAGTTCTGACTCGTTGAACATAGCGCTGGATAAAGACGATAGGGAAAGCAGCGGAAAATGCGGCTAACCAAAACGGAAAATTGGCACTGTACATCAAAAGCCATGTACCGATTGGTGGACCGATAGTCCAGCCTATATTAACAAAGGTATAGTTCAGCGAAAAAATTTTCGCTTTCGTTGACGCCGACAAGGTATCGGCAAAATAACCTTTCAGTACTGTCGCAAATACCGTATAGGCACAATTTATTAGAGAGAGAAAAGCGACAACTAAACCTGCATGATTAACCAAAGGGATCGCAATAAAACCACAGATAAATGCGATAATAGCTAACAGCATGTAGTTTTTTTTATCAAATTTATCGGCCAGAATTCCAAACCCAAGACTAAAGAGTATACCTATAGTCAAAGCAATGCTTATCGAAAACCCGACCTGATTAACAGGCATCTGATACTGACGGGACAGATAGATGGCCATAAAGGGAATTGTTGCTCCACGCCCTATAGTCAAAAGCAAAGAAGAAATCAGTAACACACTGGTTGATATATTTGATTTGGAGAACATTGGCACACCCTGAAAATATTTTTTGTTACGCTACTGTTAATAAATAGCTAAGCTACAGTGTTTTTTAACTCTAGGAAATACTTCAGACGGGGCAAAAGAGTGAAAAGGGTAAAAACGGCATTTTGCATCATATATGTGTTCATTAGTAAGTGGAAGATACGAAATAACGTGTGCCGACAATTCAGAATAGATAATTATGCTGGTGGTTTTTACAGTTGTTTTTAATTGCACATAAAACCGCCATGTAGACGTTGTTTGGTTTTCGGGTTGAAAATGTTATAACCATAGCGTTTTCTTTCAAAACTAACATGTCCAAATCTGGCAAATTCACTCTTTCAATTAATCCATTGTGTAAAAGACTTTTCGAGCAAATGATTTTTCTTCGTTACAGGTATGTCTCTAATTAGTCTTCTTTGCTTTAAAATCAATCGGTAATATCAATCTTGCATTTTTTACATCATTAGACTCCAAACTCGTGAATGATACTTTTTCGCCATATAATCCGGGAGAACACAATGAGAACGTTGATTTACGCCATTTCCATTCTTTTCATGTCCTCAACTTTGGCACTAGCATGTTCAACACATTCAACTTTTTATTTTGAAAACGAAAATGCCAAAGTGAAAGCATCACACATTTGCCCGAAGGGAGAACTCCCGTTCCATTCCCATCAACATCCACGAGTCATCGTTTCTGACCGGGATGGCGAACTTGATGTGGTTTATAAAAGCGGTAGAACTGACAAAATTATTTTGAAAAAAGGCATTCCTGTTTATCTGGATAAAAAACAAGGTCTAGAGCCTCATAAAGACATTAATCCGGGGACTCATCTCCTGAATATTACGGTTGTCGAACTGATGAGTGCACAATAAATTCAATATGTTTCGACCGCCCCAGAAGGAAACGCGGGGCGGTTGTAAGTCAGTCAGTACGGATTATTCGTAGTTACGTAACTAACCTTTAAGCTCTCTGGCACATTGCTGGAGGCACTGAAATGATGTAAAGCGAATATTATGATGTTCCCGATGAGATTCGTTCGGTTCGTATGTACGATCAATTTTAGAGAAACTCGACATCGCTTCACCAACACTTTCACATACCCCTCCGGCAACTGCGCCCAAAATAGCGGAGCCAAGTAAAACCGGTTCACTTGCCTGCGTTGCAATGACTGTCACACCACAGGTATCTGCAATGAGCTGGCGGACTAAAGGATGCTGACCAGCCCCTCCGCTGATAACAATATTGTCAATTGTAGCGCCTGATTTCGCTTGTGCTTCGATTATTTGTCTTAGCCCGTAACCAATACCACATATACCGGCAATATAAAGCGAAAGCAGATTATCAAAGCTATCCTCCATCCCCAATCCTGCTATGACAGCGCGTGCATGAGGATCAGCAAAAGGTGCTCTGTTTCCCAGAAACTCAGGAACAACATGTATGCCTTCTGCCAGTTCTACAGCTTGAGAGGCTGATTGTGTTTTTTCCAGAACCCTATCTGCTAAAAAAACCGGCAAAGATTTGTGTTTTTCTTTTGCCATCGCTTTGGCTGCTATTGCGGCAGGGTGCAAAGACAATAGTTGATCAATGGCGGCCCCGGCTGCACTTTGTCCACCTTCGCTGAGCCACATGCCGGGTACCATTGCAGAAAAGTATGGCCCCCAGACACCGGGTATAAATACCGGCTCCAGAGTTGTCGTCATCGTACAGGAAGAGGTACCGAATACATAAGCCATGTTACGTGTTGCATCACCATTGATACCAACTGTTCCGATGCCTCCGGCATGTGCATCAATCATTCCTGCGGCAACAGGTATTCCTGCCAGTAATCCCATCTGTTTTGCGGCACTTTCTGTCAGTCCCTGACCACAAGGCGTACCCGGTTCAACAATGTTCTGTCCAATACGATGAAAATTTTCATCTGCCAGTTCAGACAGACCAATTTTCCTGAAATAATCCTCATCCCAACGCTTTTCATGTGCAAGGTAAGTCCACTTGCAGGTGACAGTACAAGTAGAGCGGGAAAGGGAGCTGGTGGATTTCCAGGTCAGAAAATCCGCCAGATCAAAAAATTGCCATGCGCTATCAAATGATTCGCGGAGATTTTCTTTCAGCCAGAGAATTTTTGGTGTTTCCATTTCTGGAGAGATTTTACCGCCGACATAATCGAGAACAGAGTGACCTAACGCATTGATATACTCTGCCTGTGCTGTTGCCCGGTGATCCATCCAGACAATAATATTACGATTCGGATCATTACTCTGGCTGACGGAAATTGGCTCCTGATCTTTTCCCAGAACAACCAGTGAGCAGGTAGCATCAAAACCAATGCCAGCAACTTGTTGTGGGACACAGCCAGAGTGCGACATGGCTTCTCTGATGCAATAGCAGACAGCGTCCCATATTTCACGGCTGGACTGCTCGACAAAATGGGTGTTATCACGATAAAGCGTGATATCGCGTTTGGCAGATGACAGCATGTTACCGTTCATATCAAAAATACCGGCACGGGCACTGCCAGTGCCGACATCAACACCAATGACGACTTTGCCATTATCCGGACTCGGACTATTTTCTAGATTAATGTTCATGGTTATCCTTGCTACGAGGCTAGAGATCTACACTGTTTGGCAGAATAACCAAATCACGGATAGTGACATTTCTCGGGCGAGTTAGCATAAATAGCACCGCTTCCGCCACTTCAATAGGCTGCATCAGGCTACCATTTGCCAGTGCTTCTTCCATTTTCGCTTTAGGCCAGTCATCCAATAGGGCAGTGACTACAGGTCCCGGAAGTACGGCACCAACACGCACGCCATGTTCAGCCATCTGACGACGGGTAGAGTGAACAAATGCCTGAACTGCATATTTAGAAGCGGTGTAAATAGGTTCCCAGACCACCGGAACCACACCAGAAATAGAACTCGTAAATAATACATCGCCAGATTTCTGCTCAATAAAATGGGGTAACACAGCACGAACACTACGAAATGCAGCATTAATGTTCAGGTTGAGTACCTTATCCCAAACATCGGGGTCACCTTCAGCAACAGGCCCACCGATATAGGCACCTGCGTTAGCATGGAAAATATCAAGACGCCCGGCTTTTTTCAGTATTTCATCAAGTATGCCGTCAACCTGTTCTGGCTTCATCAGATCAATAACCAGCGGGATGGCATTTTCACCGAGTTCAGAAACGAGTTGCATCAGACGTTCTTTGGCACGATCAATAAGAACTACTTTAACACCAGCCTCAATCAGTATCCGTGCACACTCAAGACCGATACCAGATGCTGCGCCAGTGATAGCAGCGACTTTATTTTCCAGCGAGATAGCCATAAAAGAAAACTCCAGCAATTTTTTTGTAAGGATAAGAGAGTGTTACTAAATCGATGTAGCAGTATTGCGACTTTCCTGCTTTAGTGTCAATCTGAGGATTGGAGATTCAAAGACGCACATACGGAATGGTGGTTCTGATTGGCTACATATCTTAAAATTCATTGTGTAAAGAAGCACTCCCGATAGCAAAATATAAAGGAGAGATCATTTATTTTCTCTATTTTATATTTTGTATTTTATTTCCAAAGGAAATGATAGGATATCAATATGTTTTTTTAGGGGTTCCTATAATATGCCATGGACTTTTTCACATCCCGCAGCTGTTTTTCCTTTGAAGCATCTTCCGGGAGGAAAATTATTAAATTTACCAGCGTTAATTACTGGTAGTTTGTCTCCTGATCTTTTTTACTCTGCTGGCTTATATGGTATTGCAACAACTGCGCATAGTTTAACTGGATGGTTTTATACTGCATTTCCCTTATGTTTATTGATATTCTTAATTGTACACCTATTATCATCTCCTTTATCTAGCCTTTTCCCAATATCTTTTTCTCCGAATAAAATTTCGGGTTATAAGGATTGGCTTATTTTTGTGTTTTCGTTATTTTTAGGCGCCGTAACCCATATTATCTGGGATTCATTCACCCATGAGACTGGATTTCTTGTCAAAAAAATCTCTCTATTACAATTTCACCTTTTTCAATCTGTAACTAACGGGCCGGGGGTTGGTGTCTATAAGATACTGCAACACCTGAGTTCATGCTTAGGTTTGCTGTACATTGCCATAATATACTGGCGCTATCAGAAAAGGCTGGCTCTCACTGAGCAGAAAGAAAACATAAAAAAACTTTCTCATCTGATCATTATTGGATTTATCTCAGGTATCTTTGTATGCCCGATAGCATTGTTTTTATCCTGGGATATATCAGGAATCAATATAGGTAAATTTATTTTTAAGCAGCTCACTTTATCTGTTCCTGTTTTCTTTATTATTTTGGTGGTAATGGCATTATGGGTGAAATATCAGGAATGGTGTACATATCGAACCAAAAAGTAATTAACCACATCTCTGTTTAAGAAGAGATGTGGTTAAATAATGCATTACTCCTATTTCGTAAAACATTTTATCTATCGTTCATATACACAATAAATTTCAAGGTGTGTCGCTAAGAAAAGAGTTCATCCCCGTGAGCATAGATAACCGTATGTTTATAAAAATAGTGACTGGAGTGAACAATCGTAGCCAACAAATAGGCAATTTAAAAGATAAACTGTATAGCACATTTTATGCTGAATTTTATCGTTATATAGTAACGCTTCTATTACAGATTTTAAGCCCTCCCTTACTCATCAGATTGTGTAAGAGCTATCACTAAGTGCTTTTTGTCCACATTATCTGTGGATAAGGTAGTAGATAAAAATGTGGATATACAGGCTATTCAGTGTGGGATGGAGGAAAAGGGCAAGTTTATCTTCTGTACAAAATTACACCAAAAAAGCAATGAGAGACGAAAGCGCTGTTTAAGGTTAATATAAACCCACTAAAAGGTTTGATTATTTGAAAATAGTCGGAATATTTTGAATTGAAAAAAGATGAAATTGAGAGGAATCTGTTATGCCTATATGGGTAGATGCCGACGCATGTCCTAAGGTGATAAAGGAAGTATTATATCGTGCGGCAGAACGTGAAAAAATACAGGTGACACTCGTCGCTAATCAACGATTAAGCGTTCCTGCATCTGCTTTTCTACGTACTTTACAAGTTCCTGCAGGGTTTGACGTCGCTGACAATGAAATTGTTCGTCGCTCAGAAAGTGGTGATCTGGTGATTACGGCGGATATTCCTCTTGCTGCTGAAGTGATGGAAAAGGGGGCTATCGCACTCAATCCGCGCGGTGAGCGTTATAGTGATGCGACAATACGTGAGCGCCTGGCTATGCGGGATTTTATGGATACAATGCGAGCAAGTGGAATTCAGACAGGGGGACCAGCTACGCTAAACCAACGTGATCGTCAGCGATTCGCCAATGAACTGGATAAATGGCTATTGCAGCAAAAAAAATCCTGAAAATAAACGTAATTGCCTCCAGATAAAAAGGAAAAGGCACGGACTATTATTAAAGGAATTATCACGTAGACCTTTTATATTTTTGATAATTTCCACTTAATAACCACCTACTAAGAGTAGGTGGAACCTTTCATATAAAAGAAAAATATCTGTTAAATTATATTTACATATAATTATGTGAATTAAAGTACATAAGTG
>NZ_CAWQJR010000144.1:0-48413 GCF_963894935.1 Xenorhabdus sp. PB61.4 | reverse complement strand
ATATAAGGAATTTAGTGTGAAATAGACGAAAGGTAAAATAACAGGTTAAATTGTCATTTATTTGTTATTTTAAATAAAATTCAATTTAACCTGATTTTTACTCTTGTTAATTAATAAGCATTAATTTAACAGTTTATATATTTCAGATTATTTACACCAAAAAGTGCGTTTAGCTTTTTGTAGTTTTTCATAAGCATTTAATAATGCCTGATGAGCGGGTAATGCTTTTAATTCTGAATCGACAGACCACAGCCCGTAGAAACAATTTTTACCAGTTAGAGCTGAGGAGGCGGCATCAACTGTATCCTGACCATACATTTTGACAAATGCTTGATAATACTGGCTTGGGTTACGATCTTCTTCCTGGGTTAATAGCAGCAATGTATGTAGGCAGCGATAATAATTTGCTCTTTCGGCGGTGAAGACAGAAGAGTTGAAATCTTGTGTCCACTCAACCCAGATCAGGGCTTGCTCCAGATCATTACCAGCCAGCGCCAGCATGGATTTCAGTTCACCAATCCTTAAATTGCTCCAGCCATTGTCTTTACCTGAGGCGATGCCCAATAATTCGCGAACACGGGTAAAATCATCCAGCCCTTCTTCGTCTATCTGCTCAAGAAACGCCAGATACTCTTCAGGCTGCCACTGGCTATCCGGTAAGGCCAGAATGGTATCACGCAGGTGAGTTCCCATCGTATTATTGGCAATGTGCAAATCTTCAACCGGATAAATATCTGACATCCCCGGTACCAGAATACGGCAGGCATAAACACCAAGGTGCTCATAGTCAGCAATATAGACTTCGGCACTCAGCGTATTGAAAATGCTCATCAGGGTTGCGAATTCTTCTTCGGTTGTACCACTGAAATTCCAGTCGGCAAATTCGTAATCAGCATCTTGTTTGAATAGATCCCAGCTGATTGCTCCGCTTGAGTCAATGAAATGGGTTTCAAGGTTAGTGTGCTCAGAAACTTCTTCATCATCAAAAGTTGGTGCTGTGAAGACATCCAGATCTTTCAGGCTGCGGCCCTGTAAAAGCTCAGTGACGGTACGTTCCAGTGCAACGCCAAATTCAGGGTGAGCACCAAAAGAAGCAAAACAGGTACCGTTATTCGGGTTAAATAGAACAACACAGATAACCGGGAACTGACCGCCCAGAGAAGCATCGTAGCAATAAAGCGGGAAGCCTTCTTCCTGTAATTTATTGACTGATGCTACAACACCGGGATAGCGATCCATAACGGTTTGCGGGATTTCAGGCAAACTAATACATTCTGCGATGATGCGGTTTTTCACATAACGTTCGAATACCTCGGACAGCCCCTGAACACGGGCTTCATTCTTGGTATTACCGGCTGACATGCCATTTGAAACATACAGGTTCCCAACAATGTTCATTGGAATATAGACGGTTTCATTATCAGACTGGCGGGTAAATGGCAGGGCACAGATCCCTCGTTCTTCATTTCCAGACTGTAAATCAACCAGCTGGCTGGCATAAAGTTCATTATCCGGGTTGTAAAAACGGTGCAGATGTTCGTCCAGAATCCCGGTTGGCAGGGAATCATCTTCCGGTAAAGGGAACCATTTTTCATTCGGATAATGAACAAAATCGCCCTGAGCTACGGCTTCACCAAGATAAAAATCAGCGAAAAAATAGTTAGTTGATAGACGTTCAAAGTATTCACCTAACGCAGAGGCCAATGCCGCTTTTTTACTGGCTCCTTTGCCGTTAGTAAAACAGAGTGGGCAGTCACGATCGCGGATATGTACTGACCAGACATTAGGAACAGGGTTCAGCCATGAGGCTTCTTCAATATTGAAACCCAGTGTGCTCAGTTTCTGTTGGAAATTATTAATAGAGTCTTCTAATGCGGCATCTTTGCCTGGAATGTAGGTCTGCGTCATCATTATTCACTTTGATTTCTGTAAAGAGTTACATATCATACGGCGTTTTTTTTGTCTCCTCTATTTAATTCCCAAAAATTATTGTTAATTAGAGTTTATTTATTTGTCCAATACATACTAGAATAGCTTTTTTTACAAGAGGTTGAATGATGAAAAGTATTAAAAAAACAGCAATAGCCAGCTTTTTGGCTTTAGTCAGTGGTTCTGCATTTGCACTGCCAAACATTACTGTTCTGGCAACGGGTGGCACAATCGCTGGTGGTGGTGAATCTGCAACTAAATCCAGCTACACTGCGGGTCAAGTCGGTGTTGATTCATTGCTGAATGCTGTTCCTGCTATCAAAAACATTGCTAATCTGAAAGGTGAGCAGGTTGTTAGCATCGGTTCCCAGGACATGAACGATCAGGTCTGGCTGACTCTGGCGAAAAAAATCAATGCAGATTGTGATAAAACTGACGGTTTTGTCATCACCCACGGTACAGATACCATGGAAGAAACTGCTTATTTCCTCGATCTGACCACTCAGTGTCATAAACCTATCGTAATGGTTGGCGCAATGCGTCCATCAACGGCTCTGGGTGCTGATGGCCCATTGAACCTCTATAATGCTGTTGTTGTAGCGTCAGATAAAGACTCTGCAAGCCGTGGTGTTTTACTTGCTATGAATGATTCTGTAATTCATGGACGTGACATCGGTAAACTGAGCACAACTGAAGTTCAGGCTTTCCAGGCAGTGAACGCAGGCCCACAAGGCTTCATTCATAACGGTAAAGTAAACTACTACTCTGCAGCACCAGTGAAAGCAGATAAAGCTGTTTTTGATGTCAGCAAACTGACTGAACTGCCAAAAGTAGGTATTGTGTATAACTACTCTAATGCTTCTGATCTGCCGGTTAAAGCATTTGTAGAGAATGATTATAAAGGTATTATCAGTGCTGGTGTTGGTAACGGTAACATCTATAAGTCTATTCTGGACTCTCTGTCACAAGCGGCTAAAGATGGTGTTGTTGTTGTTCGTTCCAGCCGTATTCCTTTCGGTTTCACTACTCAGAATGCTGAAGTTAATGACAGCAAATACGGTTTTGTTGCATCAGAACGCCTGAACCCGCAGAAAGCTCGTGTTCTTCTGCAATTGGCTCTGACTCAGACTGCTGACACAGCAAAAATTCAGGAAATGTTTTCTAAATATTAATTCCTGAATTAAATATACAGAAAGGCGCTTTTAGGCGTCTTTCTGTTTTTTTAATACGTTTTCTTCTCATTGAATATAGAGTAAAAAAGAAATTTTCTATTTTAACTTAATAAAACATGTGGTTTATTTTAAAGTGCTTCCAGATTAAAAGAGTATGCTTAATAGATGTTTTATTATGATTAATTTAAACCCGTGTGACATATAATTTGATAGTAATGTTTTTATTAAAATAGGCTGGATTTATATAATCAGAATAATAGTTGAATGTATTTTATTTAATTCCTTAATTTTTTTCCTATAAACAATGTATTCAAGATGTGTTGCTGTGGTAAAGGAGAGAATTCCCGGGAGCACAGATAACCGTATATTGATAAAACGGTGGCTGGGGTGAATGAACGCAGCCAACAAAGAGGCAACCTGAAAGACGACGTATATATAAACAATATTATCCGGTAGCCATTATGCTTTAGTTGGTAACAATCTAGTAATAACCATTGCAGAGGTAGAGCGGGAGTGATAAAACCAATACATCCGATTTTATTGTATCCGTAATGATAGGGTGGAGTTAATGAGTCAGGTATATAATTTCAGTGCTGGTCCAGCCATGTTACCAGCAGAAGTATTACGTCGAGCAGAGCAGGAACTTTGTAACTGGCATGGACTGGGAACATCCGTTATGGAAATCAGTCATCGCAGTAAAGAGTTTATGTCGGTTGCGTCTGAAGCAGAAAAAGATCTCCGGGATTTATTATCGATACCTGAAAATTACAAAGTGCTGTTCTGTCATGGTGGTGCCCGTGGTCAGTTTTCCGCTCTACCATTAAATCTACTTGGTGATAAAACGTCAGCAGACTATATCGTTGGCGGTTATTGGGCTGAAAGTGCAGCTAAAGAAGCTGCAAAATATTGCACACCCAATGTCATTAATATTCTTACTGAAACAGATGGCGTTAAAAGTGTAAAACCAATGAATGAATGGGATTTGAGTAATGATGCGGCCTATGTGCATTATTGCCCTAATGAAACCATTGGTGGTATTGCTATTTTTGAAGAGCCTGATTTTGGTGATGATAAAATTGTTGTTGCTGATTATTCTTCAACCATTCTTTCTGCACCTATTGATGTGAGCCGCTATGGTGTTATTTATGCAGGCGCCCAGAAAAACATCGGGCCGGCAGGGATTACCGTCGTTATTATTCGTGAAGATTTATTGGGTAAGGCCCATAAGCACACGCCATCCATTCTGGATTACACCGTGCAGGTGAACAACGATTCTATGTATAACACACCACCAACATTTGCATGGTATCTCTCCGGTATGGTGTTCAAGTGGCTGAAAGAGCAGGGTGGATTACAAGAAATCAAAAAACGCAATCATGCCAAAGCGAAATCTCTGTATCACGCGATTGATAACAGTGATTTTTATATCAACCGTGTTGCGCCACAAAACCGCTCTATTATGAATGTACCTTTCCAGTTAGCTAATCCTGCTCTTGATGGTAAGTTTTTAGAAGAAGCCTATGCGCATGGTTTGCATGCTTTGAAAGGGCACAAAGTCGCCGGAGGTGCCAGAGCTTCAATTTATAATGCGATGCCTCATGAAGGGGTACTGGCATTGGTTGAGTTTATGGCTGATTTTGAACGCCGTAATGCATAATGATTTTCTTTATCGGGGGATGAATCCCCCGATATGAATCTTTTAAATCGATAACTAATTAAAAATACAAGAATTACCAACCGGAGATCCTGCCGTTTATGCAATCCCTGACGTTACAACCCATCTCTCACATTCATGGAACTATTAACTTACCCGGTTCTAAAAGTGTTTCCAATCGTGCGCTGTTACTTGCTGCTCTTGCTCAGGGAACAACATGCCTGACCAATTTATTGGACAGTGATGATATTCGCCATATGCTCAATGCGTTAACAGCACTGGGTATTGCTTATCGATTGTCTGAAGATCGTACTACCTGTGAGGTTGATGGTATTGGTGGAGTCATATCCGATAAAAATGAGCTGGAACTATTTTTGGGAAATGCAGGAACAGCGATGCGTCCACTGGCTGCGGCATTGTGTCTCGGAAATAATGACGTAGTGTTAACCGGTGAACCACGGATGAAAGAGCGTCCGATTGGTCATTTAGTGGATGCTCTATGTCAGGCTGGGGCAAAAATTGACTATCTTGAGCAGGAAAATTACCCACCAGTGCGAATCAGAGGTGGTTTCTCAGGTGGAAAAGTGACTGTCGATGGCAGTGTTTCCAGTCAATTCCTGACTGCGTTACTGATGGCCGCTCCTTTAGCATTAAATGATAGCGAAATTGATATCAAAGGAGATTTGGTTTCTAAACCTTACATTGATATTACGCTGGCATTAATGAACAGTTTCGGGGTGATTGTAGAAAACGATCACTATCAGGTTTTTCGGATCAAAGGGCAACAGAAGTACCAGTCTCCCGGGCATTATCTGGTTGAGGGTGATGCTTCTTCCGCATCGTATTTTCTTGCCGCCGCAGCAATTAAAGGCGGAACCGTGCGTGTTACAGGTATTGGTAAAAACAGTTTACAGGGTGATACAAAATTTGCCGATGTTCTGGAAAAGATGGGGGCGATCATACGCAAGGGTGATGATTTTGTGGAATGTGAACGTGGCACACTGACTGGTATCGATATGGATATGAACGCCATTCCTGATGCGGCCATGACTATCGCGACAACGGCATTGTTTGCTAAAGGTGAAACAGTTATCCGCAATATCTATAACTGGCGGGTAAAAGAGACTGATCGTCTTAATGCGATGGCAACAGAACTGCGTAAAGTGGGAGCGGAAGTAGAAGAAGGGCATGATTACATTCGCATTGTTCCACCAGCAAAACTTAACCATGCTGAAATTGAAACCTATAATGATCACCGGGTAGCCATGTGTTTTTCATTAGTGGCCCTTTCAGATACCCCTGTGACGATCCTTGATCCTGGCTGTACTGCCAAGACATTCCCAGATTATTTTAAGCAACTTAAATCTATCAGTGATACTCCTAGTGAAAATTGTTGATTAATGTTGATGTATTTATTCCACTCATTCTCCGAGTAGGTATAATAAGCTCATATTTCTGCTGCTCACTTATTGAGCAGTGTTCTGCATTGGGTGAGTGACCTGTTTTCTGTATAGGAAAATGTTCTGTGTAGAAAAGAGCCGACAAGCGCCATGCAAAGCAAAAAGGAGGAGAATGAATGACGATAATAGCCCCGGTAATAACCGTTGATGGTCCGAGTGGTGCTGGCAAGGGAACTCTATGCCAGGCACTGGCTGAGGCATTGAATTGGCAATTACTTGACTCAGGAGCCATTTATCGTGTGCTGGCACTGGCAGCTATTCACCATCAGGTGGATATCAAGTCTGAAGACGCACTGGTTCCTCTGGCTGCAAATCTGGATGTTCGCTTTGTCCCTGCAAACGGCAGGCTCAGGGTTATTCTCGAAGGTGAAGATGTCAGCAATGAAATCCGCACTGAAGCGGTAGGTAATACCGCTTCACAGACAGCAACATTCCCTCGTGTACGTGAAGCATTACTTCGCCGGCAGCGGGCATTTCGTCTTCTCCCGGGTCTGATTGCTGACGGACGTGATATGGGAACAGTTGTTTTTCCTGATGCACCTGTGAAGATTTTTCTTGACGCCAGTGCGGAAGAACGTGCCCGCAGGCGCATGTTACAGTTGCAGGAAAATGGTTTTAGTGTTAACTTTGAAAGCCTTTTGTCCGAAATACAGGAGCGGGATTTCCGCGATCGCAATCGGGCAGTTGCGCCGTTAGTGCCTGCACAGGATGCCTTAATACTGGATTCAACCAGTATGTCTATCGAAGAAGTCATTGATAAGGCACTAAATTATGCGAGAAATACATTAGCATTAACCGTTTAATCTGCGTATTTTCGCGTATAATGCTATTGCAACGGCACATCAAGACGATGTATATAGAATTCTGGTATGTGAGTAGTGAAATATGCTGGCATACTAAAACACCTTGTAACAGGGAATAGTTGCGAGGTATGTAAAACAACCCCATTCGGCCGGATGCTAGATGGACGTTAATTTAAAACCTTGAAGATCATTAAAATGACAGAATCTTTTGCTCAACTCTTTGAAGAATCCCTACAGACTATCGAAACTCGTCCAGGTGCAATCGTACGTGGTGTTGTAGTTGCTATCGATAAAGACGTTGTATTGGTCGACGCAGGTCTGAAATCAGAATCTGCGATTCCTGTAGAGCAATTCAAAAACGCTCAGGGCGAGCTGGAAATCCAGGTTGGCGATGAAATCGACGTAGCTCTGGATGCGGTAGAAGATGGTTTCGGTGAGACTATCCTGTCCCGTGAAAAAGCGAAACGTCATGAAGCATGGCTGATGCTGGAAAAAGCATACGAAGAAGCTGAAACTGTTACTGGTATTATCAACGGTAAAGTAAAAGGCGGCTTCACTGTAGAACTGAACGGCATCCGTGCGTTCCTGCCAGGTTCACTGGTTGACGTTCGTCCAGTTCGCGATACTGCTCACCTTGAAGGCAAAGAGCTTGAGTTCAAAGTCATCAAGCTGGATCAGAAACGCAATAACGTAGTTGTTTCCCGTCGTGCTGTTATCGAATCTGAAAACAGTGCAGAGCGTGATCAGCTGCTGGAAAACCTGCAAGAAGGCATGGAAGTTAAAGGTATCGTTAAGAACCTGACTGACTACGGTGCATTCGTTGATCTGGGCGGCGTTGATGGCCTGCTGCACATTACTGATATGGCTTGGAAGCGTGTTAAACACCCAAGCGAAATCGTCAATGTGGGCGATGAAATCACAGTTAAAGTACTGAAGTTCGACCGTGAGCGTACTCGCGTATCTCTGGGTCTGAAACAACTGGGTGAAGATCCATGGGTAGCAATCGCTAAGCGTTACCCAGAAAGTACTCGACTGACTGGTCGCGTAACTAATCTGACTGACTACGGCTGCTTCGTTGAAATCGAAGAAGGCGTTGAAGGTCTGGTACACGTTTCAGAAATGGACTGGACTAACAAAAACATCCACCCATCCAAAGTTGTTAACGTTGGTGATGTTGTGGAAGTTATGGTTCTGGATATCGATGAAGAACGTCGTCGTATCTCCCTGGGTCTGAAACAGTGTAAATCCAACCCTTGGCAGCAATTTGCTGAAACTCACAACAAAAATGATCGTGTTGAAGGTAAAATCAAGTCAATCACTGACTTCGGTATCTTCATCGGTCTGGACGGCGGCATCGACGGTCTGGTTCACCTGTCTGACATCTCCTGGAACGTTGCAGGCGAAGAAGCAGTTCGTGAATACAAAAAAGGCGACGAAATTGCTGCTGTAGTTCTGCAAGTAGATGCAGAGCGTGAGCGTATCTCTCTGGGCGTCAAGCAACTGGCAGAAGACCCATTCAATAACTACCTGTCTGTAAACAAGAAAGGTGCTATTGTTAACGGTAAAGTAACTGCTGTTGATGCAAAAGGTGCTACAGTTGAATTAGCTGACGGTGTTGAAGGTTACCTGCGTGCATCAGAAGCTTCTCGTGACCGCGTTGAAGATGCAACTCAAGTTCTGAACGTTGGCGATGCAGTTGAAGCTAAATACGTTGGTGTTGATCGCAAAAACCGCGTAATCAACCTGTCTGTTCGTGCGAAAGACGAAGCTGATGAAAAAGACGCTATCGCTTCTGTGAACAAGCAAGAAGACGCAAACTTTGCTAACAACGCAATGGCTGAAGCTTTCAAAGCAGCTAAAGGCGAATAATCTAAGTCAATAACGGCGGGTAATATTTTCGGTTACGATAATATTACCCGAACACGGTAGTTTAGGGAGGTACCATGACCAAGTCTGAATTAATTGAAAGACTTGCTGAGCAACAATCTCATATGCCGGCTAAAGCCGTTGAAGATGCAGTGAAAGAAATGCTTGATCATATGGCAGAAACACTGGCCTCCGGTGAACGTATTGAAGTTCGCGGGTTCGGCAGCTTTTCTCTTCACTACCGAGCTCCGCGTGTGGGTCGTAATCCAAAAACAGGTGATAAAGTCGAATTGGACGGTAAATACGTTCCTCACTTTAAGCCAGGTAAAGAATTACGCGACCGCGTGAATATCTATGGCGACAGCTAAGATAAAAGTTATTACTTAATTGCTACGGCACCTTAGGGTGCCGTTCTTTTTTATTATTTTTTGTTTTTGCGATTATTCTCTCAACTTCTTCATGTATGTTCTTTCATTTGAAATTAACTTGCGAAGTGTTTCTAAAATAAACTTTATCTGACTGGCTGTATTGTCTACCATCGAATAGTCTTTTCTGCATAAATGGAATTTAAATGCAGGGACAGATACGGATGCAGCAGGCTCTTCAGTTTCTTTTTTCTCCACTTTTTTCTATCTGGAGAAAACCATTATCTATTATTAGCCTAAACCAAGCAGCTATAACTGTTGTATTGGGAATGCTCCCTCTTTTATTACTGCCAGAATTACCTCAACCACGAGAAATATTGCTCTTATCCGTAGCCGCAATTGTTTTATGGCTGATTTCTTATAAATTAGGCCGACTTATTTCGCTGATATTATGGGGATTACTTTGGGGATGTTGGAATGGTCACCAAATTCTGGATCAAATAATCTATTTTAGCGATGTGACAAGATCTGCAACTATTATGGTTGACAGCGTTTCATTAAATGAAACAAATAGAGATGAGAAACCGCGTTATAGGGTCAGGTTAATTGAGAGTGATGGAAAATATATTTTTCCTGCTTTATATGCCTCAGTTTTATGGGATCCTTCAATACCGCAAAATTTTCCCACACCACTTTGTGCAGGCCAAAAATGGCTGGTCACAATGAAACTCAGAGCTGTTCATGCCCAATTAAATCAAGGAAGTTATGATAGCCAACGTTATGCATTATCAATCCGTCAGCCGCTTAATGGCAAAATTATTAAAGCGCATTTATTGGATGATACTTGTAGTGTAAGACAGAGGTTAATCTATAAACTGACCTCGGAAATACACTCTCTGAAAAATTCGGGTATTGCTCTCGCACTTACATTTGGCGAAAGAGCATGGCTGGAGAAACAAACTCGGCTATTGTTACAACAAACGGGAATTGCGCATTTGATGGCGATTTCTGGGTTACATGTTGCGATAGCGAGTTTATTTGGCTGGGCTTTTGCCAGAGGAATTCAGTTCTTGCTTCCCGCATCGTGGGTTGGATTTCGTTTCCCGCTTCTTGTCGGATGGTTAATTGCAATGCTATATGGATGGCTTTCAGGCTGGGGTCTTCCGGCTATCCGAGCGATGTTAGGGTTAACAGTCTGGATTTATTTACGTTGCAAGAATCATTTTTGTTTTTCATGGCAGTGGGTTTTATGGAGTGCTGCGCTGATTTTGCTTTTTGACCCATTGGCAATCCTTTCTGACAGTTTTTGGCTTTCATTTTTTGCAGTCGTGGCACTGTTATTCTGGTTTCATTGGATGCCTTTGCCCGAAAGGATCCGTTATGGATGGCGCTGGGTCTGGTTGCGTGGATTACATATGCAATTGGGAATGATGCTTATGTTAATGCCGTTACAACTCTTGCTATTTCAGGGGATCAATATTGCATCATTAATCGCGAATTTATGGGCTGTCCCGATAATCTCTTTTCTGACAGTTCCGCTGATTATGTTGATATTATTGAGCGTTTTATTACCTTTTAGCCAGTTTATTCAGCCATTTTTCTGGCAATTGGTTGATTACACTATCTCGTTTGCTTTGATGCCCTTGCCTGCGTTTGTCCATTCATGGACTGAAACAGGCCATATTCCTTTCTTCATTACTTTTTCTGGCTGGATGTCCGTTGTTATCTGGCGTTTTGGCTGGTGGAAATCATATATCGGGCTGTTATTTGCTTTTGCCGGAATGACGCTCTGTTATTTTAAGCATGATGATGAATACCTATGGCGCTTTTCCATGTTGGATGTTGGTCATGGTTTGGCTATTGTTATTGATAAAGGAGGAAAGGCGATTTTATTCGATACAGGAAACCGCTGGGAGACGGGGAGTATGGCGGAAAAAGTTATCCAGCCTTACCTGCGTTGGCATCAACTAACACCTGAACAAATTATTCTGAGCCATGATCATCTGGATCATACGGGAGGAGTGGAGTACCTGCATAAAAAAAATCCGGATATTCATATTCGCAGCCCTTCCAGTAAATCAGAGAATTTACCCTGTGTTCGTGGTGAACAATGGGTATGGCAGGGATTAACTTTCCGGGTTATCTGGCCACCGGAAAAGGCAGAAAATGTGGGTAATAATCAATCTTGTGTTATCCGCATTGATGATGGCAAGTATAGTTTATTATTGACAGGTGATTTGGAGAAACAGGCAGAATATCAGTTGATCGGGCTTGAAAAGGAAAATCTTAATTCGACTGTCTTACAGGTTCCCCATCATGGGAGTAATACTTCCTCTACAGCGGCATTTATACGTAGGGTCAGGCCTGAATATGCTTTAACTTCCGTCGCTCGCTACAGCCCCTGGAAACTGCCTTCAATAAAAGTAAAGGACCGCTATAAAAATTCCGGAATTCAATGGAATAGCACGGCAGTTTCAGGCCAGATTACCGGTTATGTTTATCATGATCACATTAAATTAGAAGGATACCGACAACAGTTAATGTCACGGTGGTATCATCAGTGGTTTGGTATTCGCGGTGATCATGAGTAGAATAAGCCGCTATTTCTTTTGGTTTTGGTAACTCAATAATGAATGATAAAGACCTTTCTACCTGGCAGACCTTTCGCCGACTATGGCCGATCATCACACCATTTAAGGCCGGATTGTTAGTTGCGGCGGTTGCGCTAGTTATAAATGCTGCCGGTGATACATTGATGCTTTCTTTGTTAAAGCCTTTACTTGATGAAGGATTTGGCAAGGCAGACATGAGTGTATTGAAATGGATGCCACTGGTGGTTATCGGGCTGATGCTTATGCGTGGCATATCTGGGTTTGTATCAAGTTATTGTATCTCCTGGGTTTCCGGTAAAGTTGTGATGCAGATGCGCCGTCGTTTGTTCAACCATATGATGGGCATGCCAGTCGCTTTTTTTGACCAGCAATCTACGGGGACGCTACTTTCCCGTATTACCTATGATTCAGAGCAGGTTGCATCTTCTTCCTCCGGTGCGCTGGTGACTGTTGTCAGGGAAGGGGCATCAATTATCGGCCTTTTTGCACTGATGTTTTATTACAGTTGGGAGCTATCTTTGATCCTGATTGTTATTGCTCCGATTGTTGCGGGAGTTATTCGTCTGGTTTCTGTACGTTTTCGTCGTATCAGTAAAAATATGCAAAACAGTATGGGAATGGTGACAACCAGCGCAGAACAAATGCTGAAAGGTCACAAAGAAGTTTTAATCTTTGGCGGTCAGAAAGTTGAAACACAGCGCTTTAATAAAGTCAGTAATCATATGCGTCAGCAGGGAATGAAAATGGTTTCCGCTGATTCTGTTTCAGATCCTATTATCCAGCTTATCGCTTCATTTGCTCTGGCATTTATCCTGTACGCTGCCAGCTTTCCTGAAATTATGGGTGCACTGACTGCGGGTAAAATTACAGTTGTATTCTCATCCATGATTGCTTTAATGCGTCCACTGAAATCACTGACTAACGTTAATGCACAATTCCAGCGTGGTATGGCAGCCTGCCAGACGTTATTTACTATTCTGGATATGGAGCAGGAAAAAGATGACGGAAAGCGTGAAATTAAAAAAGCGAAAGGTGATCTTGAATTCCGTGATGTGACTTTCTGTTATCCAACCAAAGAGAGTCCTGCTCTGAAAAATATTTCTATGGAAATTCCGGCAGGTAAAACTATTGCTTTGGTCGGGCGTTCTGGTTCGGGTAAATCAACAATTGCCAATCTCCTGACCCGTTTTTATGACGTCAGTGAAGGGAGTATTTCGCTGGATGGTCATGATTTACGTGAGTATACATTACCTTCTTTACGTAATCAGATAGCACTGGTATCGCAAAACGTACATTTGTTCAATGATACCGTGGCTAACAATATAGCTTATGCCAGCGAAGGCCAGTTCAGCCGTGAAGAAATTGAACGTGCGGCAGAAATGGCTTACGCAATGGACTTTATCAAGAAACTGGATAACGGCCTTGATACTATGATTGGTGAGAATGGCGTCCTGCTTTCTGGTGGCCAACGCCAGCGCATTGCCATTGCCCGTGCTTTACTGCGTGATTCTCCTATCTTGATTTTGGATGAGGCAACTTCGGCACTGGATACGGAATCTGAACGCGCGATTCAGGCTGCACTGGATGAATTGCAGAAAAACAGAACTTCTCTGGTAATTGCACACCGTCTTTCTACGATTGAAAGTGCTGATGAAATTATTGTCATTGAAGATGGCAATATTATCGAGAGAGGCAATCATAACGTTCTGTTGGAGAAAAATGGCGCATATGCTCAGCTTCATCGAATGCAGTTTGGCCTATGATTGAGCGCATTTGGTCGGGTCGTTCATGGCTCTATATCCTGTTATTACCACTATCAGCCCTTTATGGGCTGGTTAGTGGCTTACGTAAGCTGGGCTATAAGTCAGGATTATTCCGTTCATGGAAAGCTTCCGTTCCTGTTGTCGTCGTCGGTAATTTAACTGCCGGAGGCAATGGAAAAACACCGGTAGTTATCTGGCTGGTGGAACATTTACAGCAGAAAGGTTATCGGGTAGGTGTTGTTTCCCGTGGTTATGGTGGGAAGTCTGAACATTACCCTTTGCTGGTAACGGATGAGGTAACTACTGGTCAGGCAGGTGATGAGCCGGTTTTAATTCATCGTCGCACAGGTGCCCCAGTTGCAGTTGCGCCAAAACGCATTGATGCAGTCAAAAAACTATTGAAGCATTCTTCCCTTGATATTGTTATCACAGATGATGGCCTTCAACATTATGCTTTGCGGCGTGATTATGAAATCGTTGTAATTGATGGTACACGCCGTTTTGGTAATGGCTATTGGTTACCGGCAGGGCCGATGCGGGAGCTTTCAGGGCGATTAAATACTGTAAATACCATTATCGTTAACGGTGGAACAGCAGAAACTGGTGAATTACCGATGACGTTAAAAGGAGAAATTGCCGTTAATCTCCTGACCGGAGAAAAGCGGAAAGTCAGCGGCATTCCGGATGCAGTTGCAATGGCGGGTATTGGTCATCCACCTCGTTTTTTTGCTGCATTGCAGCAATTAGGCGTAGATTTGCAGGCGACACATGCATTTGCTGATCATCAGGCTTATGAAAAGGTACAGCTATTAGCTTTAACCAATACTGGGCAGAATTTACTGATGACAGAAAAAGATGCTGTCAAATGTGGCCGGTTTGCGCAGGATAATTGGTGGTATTTACCGGTATCAGCTTACTTGCCGGAAGTTCAGGGGAAAAAATTGCTGGATGAAATTTGTGCCTTAATCCCTCAGCCGATCAAGGGCAAAACATAACGGCAGTTATTCTCGGATTTGTGTCTTTTATTTCATGAAGTTCAGAATATTGCCGGTAACGCCGTAACGTCAGGCAAATATTAAATAAAACAACAGAGTTAACGGTGATACATCGCTTGTGGTATTCTGAGCCACATTAAACTTCAAAAACCCGTCATTTGGGGGATGTATGGATCACCGTTTACTCGAAATCATCGCTTGTCCGGTATGTCATGGCAAACTCAGTTACGATAAAGAAAATTTTGAGCTGATTTGTAAAATTGACCGTCTCGCTTTTCCTTTCCGTGATGGTATTCCTGTGCTGCTGGAGCATGAAGCACGTGCTTTACCAACAGAGGAAAAGAAATAATTTATGTTTACAGTCATTATCCCCGCACGTTTTGCTTCATCCCGCCTGCCCGGAAAGCCGTTGGCTGATATTCATGGTAAGCCGATGATTGTGCGGGTTATGGAGCGTGCTATCCGTTCCGGTGCTGGTCGCGTGATTGTAGCCACAGATAATCAGGCTGTTTTTGATGCAGTCACTGCTGCGGGTGGTGAAGCCTGTATGACCAGTGAAAATCATCATTCAGGCACAGAGCGTCTGGCAGAGGTTATTGATAAATACCAATTCTCTGATGATGAAATTATTGTCAATGTTCAGGGTGATGAGCCACTTATTCCTGAGCAAATCATCAAGCAGGTTGCTGATAATCTGGCTGGGAGTGATGCAGGTATGGCAACCCTCGCCGTTCAGATCCAGAATGCAGAAGAAGCATTTAATCCGAATGCCGTAAAAGTGGTCATGGATGCACAGGGTTATGCTCTCTATTTTTCTCGTGCAACTATTCCGTGGGAGCGGGATCGTTTTATGCAGTCCAAAGAGACTATCGGGGATAATTTCCTGCGTCATATTGGGATTTATGCATACAGAGCTGGGTTTATACGCCGCTATGTGCAGTGGGAACCAAGCCCACTGGAAAATATCGAAATGCTCGAACAACTACGAGTACTTTGGTATGGGGAAAAAATTCATGTAGCGAAGGCATTACAGGCTCCGGGCGCTGGAGTCGACACCCCGGAAGATTTGGAAGCAGTCAGAAAAACGTTTGTGGCCTGATATAAAAAATAACAAAGCAGAGTAATAGCAATTAGGCGATTAAATTCGCCTAATTTTTCTCGGCTACTCAGCAAAAAAACCGTATCATTAATTCCCACTTTCACTCTTTTCACCTTTATCTGTACCGGAAGGTTTAATTGCCTGCCAGATACTACCCAGCGTTTCATACCATGCCCGCTCCGTGTGAGAAAAATAATGGGGTGACGGAATATATTTTTCCCAGTTATACAGTGGTGTTGTTACTGCCAGCTGATTTGCCGGGCCGGGAATAGGGTGCATACCACGTTGTTCAAAGAATTTCAGTGAGCGGGCCATATGGTTTGCGGATGTAACCAGAATAAAAGGTTGCTGACCAATAACCTTTTCGACTTCGGCTGCTTCTTCCTCTGTATCCAGCGGATTTTTTAATGCTATCGTGTCAGCTACAGGAACCCCCAGTGATTGTGCTACCATAGCCGCGATTTCAGCACTGCTGATTGAATTAACCCCCTTACCACCGGTAAAAATCATTTTAGCGCCGGGGTTAAGACGGTATAAGCGGATACCTTCGGTTACTCTGGGCAGGCTATTGCTGATAAGGTTGGCACTGGGTGCCCATTTGGGGTTATAAGTGAAGCCGCCGCCAAGAACAACAATGTATTTTACCGCAGGTGCGTGTATCGCATCTGGCTCGTAACGTTGAGTATATTTTCCTTCGACAGGGAGTAGTAAGTTATCTGCAACAGGCTGTAAACTCAATAAAAGCAGGGTAAGCCAGCTTAGTGAAAGAATTGTTTTCCCTGTTTTTTGCCATCGGGTAAACCACAGCAGGAATAAAGCGACGAAAGCGATTAAAATGATTAAAGGGAGCGGCATTAATAGCGCACCAACGTATTTTTTTAGCAGAAATAGCATTAACTGGCCTTAATCTGATTGAATTATCACCGCACAGGGGTAAATTCAAGGGTAAAAGTAGTGAATTTACCGATTACTGTGCCAGAATAACGGTAGTAAAAATAGCACTAGACACTATCTCTACTCGATAGACTCTATAAATACTCAATAGATACATAAAGCTTAGTTTATTAATGAGGCGTTTTTTCATGCGGGATCGCAATTTCGATGATATTGCAGACAAATTTTCGCGTAATATTTACGGCACCACCAAAGGTAAAATCAGACAGGCCGTTGTCTGGCAGGATATCGAAGAATTGCTGAATCATTTGCCTCAACGATCTTTGCGTATTTTGGATGCAGGGGGCGGTGAAGGGAATATGGCCTGTCAGCTCGCTGAATTAGGTCATCAGGTTATATTATGTGACCTTTCCGAAGAAATGATCCAACGGGCAAAAAGCAACGCTGAAGAGAGGGGAGTTCTTCAGCAGATGCAGTTTATTCAGAGCCCGGTACAGGATATTCACCAACATATTACTCAGCCTGTTGATCTAATCCTGTTCCATGCGGTATTGGAATGGATCACCGATCAAAAAGATGTGATAGAAATATTGGGTGATATTATTACGCCCGGTGGTGCACTCTCATTAATGTTTTATAATGCTAATGGGCTGGTTATGCGCAATGCCATTCTGGGTAATTTTCATTTAGCAACGCCAAATATTCAGCGTCGCCGGAAACGTTCCCTATCGCCACAGAATCCATTAATACCTGAACAGGTATATCAATGGCTCACTGAACTTAATATGGAAATAGTGGGTAAAACCGGAGTCAGGGTCTTTCACGACTACCTGCAAAGCCGCCAATTGCAAAATACAGATTTTCCGGCGCTGCTTGAGCTTGAACAGCGTTATTGTAGACAAGAGCCTTATATTAGCCTTGGGCGCTATATTCATGTGACGGCACGCAAGCCTACCTTAAAGAGCGAATTATGAGTGAATATTCCCAGACTGTTCCTGAACTTGTGTCCTGGGCCAGAAAGAATGATTTTTCCATTTCGTTGCCACCGGAACGGTTGGCTTTTTTAATGGCAATTGCCGTACTGAATAATGAACGTCTTGATGGCGAAATGAGCGAAGGAGAGCTGATTGATGCTTTCCGGGAAGTCTGTAAAGGTTTTGAGCAGACTTCAGAAGCCGTGGCGGTCAGGGCAAATAATGCAATTAACGATATGGTAAGGCAAAAGCTACTTAACCGTTTTACCAGTGAACTGGCGGATGGTAGCGCTATCTATCGTTTGACCCCATTAGGCATTGGCATTAGTGACTACTATATCCGTCAGCGTGAATTTTCCACGTTGCGTCTTTCTATGCAGCTTTCCATTGTTGCCAATGAACTACATCGTGCGGCCGAAGCGGCTGAAGAAGGTGGTGATGAATTTCACTGGCATCGCAATGTATTTGCACCTCTTAAATATTCGGTGGCTGAAATTTTTGACAGTATTGATCTGTCACAGCGCATCATGGATGAGCAGCAAAACAGTGTAAAAGCAGATATTGCCGCCTTGCTCAATCAGGACTGGCAAGCTGCTATAGCGAATTGTGAGCAATTATTGTCTGAAACCTCCGGAACTCTGCGGGAGCTTCAGGATACTCTGGAGGCAGCGGGCGATAAATTACAGGCTAATCTGCTGCGGATCCAGGATGCCAATATGATGAGTGGCGGTTCTGAACTGGTGGATAAGCTGGTTTTTGATCTACAAAATAAACTCGACCGCATTATTAGCTGGGGGCAGCAATCCATCGATCTCTGGATCGGTTACGACCGACATGTTCACAAGTTCATCCGAACAGCGATTGATATGGATAAGAACCGCATTTTTGCTCAGCGTCTTCGCCAGTCTATCCAGAATTACTTTGATAACCCGTGGGTGCTGAATGTTGCCAGTGCAGAGCGTCTGCTGGATATGCGTGATGAAGAACTGACATTACGCAATGAAGAAGTCATGGGTGAATTGCCACCAGAAATGGAATACGAAGAATTTAATGAAATTCACGAGCAACTGGCGGAAATGGTAGAACAGGCACTGGCAATTTACCAACAGGCTAAACTCCCTCTGGATTTGGGCGCAGTATTGCGTGATTACCTGGCCAAATATCCACACAAACGTCATTTTGATGTTGCACGTATTCTGGTGGATCAGGCAGTACGACTGGGCGTTGCAGAAGCAGATTTCTCTGGGTTGCCAGCGGAATGGTTAGCGATTAATGATTACGGAGCCAAGGTGCAGGCACATGTCATCGACACATATTGAACAATTTATGCCAGTTAAACTGGCTCAGGCATTATCCAACACACTTTTTCCAGAATTAGACAGCCAGCTTCGTTCAGGGCGTCATATTGGAATGGATGATCTTGATAATCATGCTTTTCTGATGGATTTTCAGGAAGAGCTGGAAACATTTTACTCGCGTTATAACGTCGAATTGATCCGTGCACCAGAAGGTTTTTTCTACCTGCGGCCGCGTTCAAATACGCTGATCTCCCGCTCTGTTTTATCTGAGCTGGACATGATGGTGGGGAAAATTCTGTGTTACCTCTATCTCAGCCCGGAGCGCTTATCTAATCAGGGGATATTCACCTTTCAGGAACTGCATGAAGAGCTGTTGTCACTGGCTGATGAAAACAGACTGATGAAATTGGTGAATCAGCGTTCAACCGGTTCAGATTTGGATAAACAAAAATTACAGGAAAAAGTACGCACTTCTCTGAACCGCCTGCGTCGTTTGGGGATGGCCTATTTCCTACAAAATGACAGCAATAAATTTATGATTACCGAAGCGGTATTTCGTTTCGGTGCAGATGTACGTAGCGGTGATGATCCACGTGAAGCTCAGTTACGGATGATCCGTGATGGAGAAGCAATGCCAGTGGAGAGCAGTTTATCGCAGGAAGGTAATGAACACGAAGAAGCACCAACAGATTCAGCAGCAGGTGCGGAGGATGAACAGTCATGATTGAACGCGGTAAATTTCGCTCACTGACACTCGTTAACTGGAACGGTTTTTTTGCCAGAACATTTGATCTTGATGAACTGGTAACGACTTTATCCGGGGGTAACGGCGCAGGTAAATCCACAACGATGGCGGCATTTGTCACCGCATTAATTCCGGATTTAACACTACTGCATTTCCGTAATACAACGGAAGCAGGGGCAACCAGTGGCTCCCGTGATAAAGGTCTGCACGGTAAACTGCGGGCAGGTGTCTGTTATTCTACGCTGGATGTGGTCAATTCCCGCCATCAGAGAATTATTGCTGGTGTACGCTTACAACAAATCGCAGGGCGAGACCGAAAAGTTGATATCAAGCCCTTTATGATTCAGGGTGTACCTGCTTCAATACAGCCAACACAACTATTGACTGAAAACATCAACGAACGTCAGGCGCGGGTTCTGCCACTGAATGAACTGAAAGAGCGCGTCGAAGAAATGGATGGTGTTCAGTTCAAACAATTTAATTCCATCACTGATTACCATGCCCTGATGTTTGATTTGGGGGTGATCCCGAAACGCCTACGCTCTGCCAGTGATCGCAGCAAGTTTTATCGCCTGATAGAAGCATCGTTGTACGGCGGTATTTCCAGCGCGATTACACGTTCATTGCGTGATTACCTATTACCAGAAAATAGCGGCGTCAGGAAAGCATTCCAGGATATGGAAGCTGCTCTGCGTGAAAACCGTATCACACTGGAAGCTATCCGCGTCACTCAATCTGACCGTGACCTGTTTAAGCACCTCATTACCGAAGCGACAGCTTATGTTTCTGCTGACTATATGCGCCATGCCAATGAACGTCGCGTTCATCTGGATGAAGCGCTGGCTTTGCGCAGTGAATTGTTTGGCAGTCGGCGGCAGTTAGTGACGGAACAATACCGTCATGTAGAAATGGCGCGGGAGCTGACAGAACAAAGTGGCGCATCTTCTGATCTGGAAATGGATTATCAGGCAGCCAGCGATCATCTGAATCTGGTTCAGACAGCCATGCGTCAGCAGGAAAAAATTGATCGTTATCAGGCTGATATCGAAGAGCTGACTTATCGACTGGAAGAACAGACTGAAGTCGTTGAAGAAGCGAAAGAGATGCAGGCGGAATATGAAGTTGCTTCTGAGGCCGCAGAGCAGGAAGTTGATGAATTAAAAAGCCAGCTTGCTGATTATCAGCAGGCACTGGATGTTCAGCAGACCCGTGCTATTCAGTATCAACAGGCACTGCAAGCGCTGGAGCGAGCTCGTGAGCTTTGCCAGCTTCCTGAATTATCGGCAGAGAATGCTGATGAATGGCAGGAGACTTATCAGGCCAAAGAACAACAGGCAACCGAAATCCTGTTAGCACTGGAACAAAAACTCAGTGTGGCTGATGCTGCTCATAGTCAGTTTGAGCAGGCTTATCAGTTGGTGAAAAATATTGTTGGTGAAGTCAGCCGTAGTGAAGCATGGCACAGTGCCCGTGAAGTATTGCGTGAATGGTCATCTCAACGCCATCTGTCAGACCGTGTTCAACCGCTACGTATTCAGTTGGCTGAGCTGGAACAGCGTCTTAACAGTCAGCAAAATGCAGAACGCATGCTGGAAGAATTCTGTAAGCGTCATCAGCAGCAATATCAGCCAGAAGATCTGGAAATGTTGCAGGGTGAGTTAGAAGCTCAGCTGGAAGAATTAAGCCTGACTGCTAATGAAAGCGGTGAATCTCGCATGCAGGTGCGTCAGGAACTCGAACAACTCAAACAGAAAATACAGGCGCTGACTGCCCGTGCGCCAGTCTGGCTGGCGGCACAGGAAACACTGGACCAGCTTTGCGAGCAGAGTGGTGAAAATTTCGAAAACAGCAATGATGTCACGGAATATATGCAGCAATTGCTGGAGCAGGAACGTGAAATCACTGTTGAACGTGATAATGTCTCGACACAGAAACGTGAACTGGAAAAACAGATTGAACGGCTGAGCCAACCAAGTGGAGCGGAAGACAGTCGTTTGCTGGCTCTGGCGGAGCGTTTCGGTGGCGTGTTGTTGTCAGAAATTTATGACGACATCACCATTGATGATGCACCTTATTTCTCTGCGCTCTATGGCTCAGCACGTCATGCGATTGTTGTCCCGGATCTTTCCTTGGTACGCCCACATCTGGAAGCATTGGAGGATTGCCCGGAAGATCTCTACCTGATCGAAGGAGATCCACAATCGTTTGATGACAGCGTGTTTGATTTTGAAGAGCAGGAAAATGCTGTTCTGGTTAAATCTTCTGATCGTCAGTGGCGTTATTCTCGCTATCCTGAAGTCCCTCTATTCGGACGGGCGGCAAGGGAAAATCGTCTGGAAGCGCTCAGTCTGGAGCGTGATACGCTGGCAGAGCGCTATGCAACACTTTCATTTGATGTGCAGAAAATCCAGCGTGCACATCAGGCTTTCAGCCGTTTTGTCGGTAAACACTTGTCGGTGGCATTTGATAGCGATCCGGAACTGGAAATCCGTACTCTGAATCATCGGAGAACAGAGCTGGAGCGAGAACTGTCACAATTTGAGTCCCACACACAACAGAATCAACAAAAACTGGCTCAGGTAAAAGAGAGCCTGTCTGTACTCAATCGGTTGATCCCACAAATTACGATTTTGCTGGATGAAGCCCTGATTGATCGGGTGGAAGCTGTACGTGAAGAAATGAGTGAAGCACAGGATGCGGCTCGTTTCCTGCAACAGCACGGTAATACCCTGCATAAACTTGAACCGATGGTATCCGTTTTACAAAGTGATCCTCGCCAGCATGAGCAATTGCAGCGGGATTATGAAATGGCGAAACACAGTCAAATCAAAGCCAAACAACAGGCTTTTGCCCTGACTGAAGTTGTACAGCGCCGCGTGCATTTCAGTTACAGCGATTCAGCCGGAATGCTCAGCGAAAATAGTGACCTGAACGATAAATTGCGTCAGCGCCTTGAACACGCGGAATCTGACCGCAGACGCGCCCGTGAACAACTTCGCCAGCAGCAATCACAAAGCGCTCAGTTCAGTCAGGTACTGGCTTCCCTGAAGAGTTCTTATGACACCAAGCAGGATATGTTGAAAGAACTTGAACAGGAGATGAAAGATATAGGTGTACAGGCTGACGCTAATGCGGAAAATCGTGCCCGTGAACGCCGTGATCAGCTTCATGCCGCAGTACAGGCCAATCGTTCCCGAGTCAATCAGCTTGAGAAGCAGATCGCATTCTGTGAGGCGGAAATGGAAAACCTCCAGAAAAAACTGCGCAAATCAGAACGTGATTATTATCAGAAACGTGAGCAGGTCGTATCCTCTAAAGCGGGTTGGTGTGCAGTGATGCGGATGGTGAAAGATAATGGCGTTGAACGCCGTCTTCATCGCCGTGAACTGGCTTACATGGATGCTGATGCACTACGTTCAATGTCGGATAAGGCGCTGGGTGCACTGCGTCTTGCCGTAGCAGATAATGAACATTTACGTGATGCGTTGCGTTTGTCTGAAGATCCAAAACGTCCTGAGCGTAAGATACAGTTCTTTGTGGCTGTTTATCAGCATCTGCGTGAGCGGATCCGGCAGGATATTATTCGTACTGATGATCCGGTTGATGCGATTGAGCAGATGGAAATCGAGCTAGCGCGTTTAACTGAAGAGTTAACGGCACGTGAGCAAAAACTGGCGATCAGTTCTAAGAGCGTGGCTAATATCATCCGTAAGACTATCCAGCGTGAACAGAACCGTATCAGAATGCTGAATCAGGGATTACAAATGGTTTCCTTCGGTCAGGTCGGTGGTGTACGCCTGAATGTGAATATACGTGAAAGCCACGCTGTTTTACTGGATGTGCTGTCTGAACAGCAGGAACAACATCAGGATCTGTTTAATAGCCAGCGCCTGACCTTCTCAGAAGCAATGGCCAAACTTTATCAGCGCTTAAATCCACAAATTGATATGGGGCAGCGTTTACCTCAGACAATTGGTGAAGAATTACTGGATTATCGTAATTACCTTGAATTAGACGTTGAGGTGAATCGTGGCTCAGATGGCTGGCTAAAAGCGGAAAGTGGAGCGCTTTCCACCGGTGAGGCCATTGGTACAGGGATGTCGATTCTGGTTATGGTTGTGCAGAGCTGGGAAGAGGAATCTCGTCGTCTGCGTGGCAAAGATATTTCCCCATGTCGTTTGTTATTCCTTGATGAGGCAGCTCGTCTGGATGCGAAGTCTATCGCCACACTGTTTGAGTTATGTGAACGTTTACAGATGCAGCTGATTATTGCCGCACCGGAAAATATCAGTCCGGAGAAAGGAACTACGTATAAATTAGTACGTAAGATCTTTAATAATCAGGAACATGTGCATGTTGTTGGTTTACGTGGCTTTGGGCAGGAAACTCCGGCTATTGAACAGCGGCAGGAACAGGCTCAGGCGATATTCTGAAAATAATTTCTCTCTGAGTGAGTAAGTTAAAGCCGTCATTGATTATATGACGGCTTTTTAATTTATGAAGATAATAATCACGTTTTGAAATATGTGCATTGAATCTCATTTTCTTGCAATTAGAGTGCTTATCATTCCCTCCCATTGTGATCAGGATGAGAAGAAGGAAAAACTATGCGTAAAGTAGTGTTAGCATTGAGTGCAATTGCCCTTGCTGTTGGCCTAAGTGGTACTGTTCAGGCAAAAGTACAAGTGCCGGAACAAGTCAGCTCAGGGGTCACTACAGTAGAGCTTTCCCAACGTCAGGCGGTACACTGGGTTTCAGTGGAGCAGATTGAAAAAAGTTTGCAAAGTAAACCCCCCATGTCTGTGGGATTCGATATAGATGATACAGTACTGTTTTCCAGCCCCGGCTTTTATCGAGGTCAACAGGAATATTCGCCGAATGACAATAGCTACCTGAAAAACCCGGAATTCTGGGAGAAAATGAACAACGAATGGGATAAATTCAGTATGCCGAAACAGGTTGGCATCGATTTAGTTCATATGCACCTGAAACGCGGTGATGATATTTATTTCATTACTGGCCGTACCAGAACTAAAACAGAAACAGTGACTAAATATTTACAGGAAGACCTTCATATCCCTGCCGATAAAATGAATGCTGTTATCTTTGCAGGAGATGATCCCGGCAAAAATAATAAAATCAGTTGGATGAGAGATCATAACCTGAAAATCTATTATGGTGATGCCGATGCTGATATTGTCGCAGCCCGTGAATTAAATATTCGTGGTATTCGTATATTGAGAGCATCAAATTCCTCCTATCAGCCTTTGCCTAAAGCAGGAAAATTTGGAGAAGAAGTTGTTATTAACTCAGAATATTAATTTAAACATTTATCATGTTTATTTATTATTAAAGGCACTTTGAGTGCCTTTTCTTTTTTATAACTAATATAAGTTAATTTATTATATCAATAATTTTCTTTTAGTTCTTGTAATTGGATATAATTCATAGGCTTTCTGTCTTAATAAGTAATTATGTATATAATTAATACTATTCTCTTCTGATAACATTGGTCTGCCGATAATTAGAATAAGTCATTGGATAGCCAAATATACCCAGTAAATTTCATGTATGGTTTCATGGCTGATAAATACAGTCGGTAAACTTGTCACTATGAAAAAGGGGTATACATAAAAGCGAGGTGAACTCTTATGGCAAAGAATACGGTAAGGTTACTAAAAGTTTCTTTTATCTGTAGCATTTTAGTAGTATCAGAGGGAGCCTTTGCAAGTCAACAAAACGTATTGATAGCAAATGATGCCCAGCCATTATCATGGGGGGAAAAAAAAGTAGATACTGATATCAACTCTACTCAAATGGCTCCTGTATCTTTATCAGGTTCTCCGGAAGAAAATAAAGTTCAGTTACAAGAATTATTACCTAAACAAGTAAAACCGATATATTATCAACAATTATCACGATTATATTCAGTAAATAATATGAAACCGTTATGGCGGGATGAAACTGCCATACAAAATTTTAAAGATCAATTGCTTGATTTGTCGTTAGCCGGGTTTCAGCCTCAATTTGGTAAATGGATGATACAACTTAATTCACCCGAATTAAGTGAAATGGGGAGGGATATTATTCTATCTGATGCTATGTTAGGTTATCTTCACTATATTAATAACATTCATAATAAAGGGGATTCATGGTTATATGGTAAAACTCCATATAAAATCGATTTACCCCCGAATAGTTTAATTGAAAAGTGGCAACAGCACGTTAAGAATAATAATCTCAGCAATTACATTTCGTCATTATCACCTAACCATTCTATGTACGAACCGATGCGTAATGAGATGCTAAAACAATTGAAGGACAAACAACCATGGTCTGAATTTTCAATGAAAGAAACATTAAGGCCCGGGCAAAGTAGCCAGAGTGTTATTGCGCTGAGAAATATATTGGTCCGTTCAGGTACTCTAGAATCTTCAGTAGTTAGCCCTGAGAATAAATTTTATAACAAAGAGTTAGTTGCAGCAGTAAAGAGTTTTCAGTCTTTACATGGTTTAGCTGCTGATGGAGTCATCGGGCAATCAACAAGAATATGGTTAAATACCACCCCGAAAACCCGCGCAAGGATCATGGCATTGAATATGCAACGGTTGCGTATCATTCCTGATAACCTTCCTACCGCAATTTTAGTGAATATACCTGATTATTCACTAGTTTATTATTTGAATGGCGAAGAAGCATTAAGTTCTAAAGTTGTTGTTGGGCGTCCAAGCCGAAAAACGCCAATTATGAGTAGTGAACTGAATAATGTAGTGATTAATCCTCCCTGGACGGTTCCTGTCAGCATGACCCGCAAAGATATAGCACCGAGAGCCATGCGTGATCCCAGTTATTTTCGCAGCCGTGGTTATACAGTGTTTTCCAGTTGGAGCAGTGATGCAGCCGTTGTCGACCCTTCATCAATTAACTGGGGAGTCATAACTCCCGGTAATTTCCCTTACCGGATACGGCAGGCACCTGGCCCAACAAACTCATTAGGAAGATTTAAGTTTAATATGCCTAATTCGGAAGCAATATATTTGCATGATACACCAAATCAGGCTTCATTTAAGCGTGAAATGAGAGCTGTCAGTTCAGGTTGTGTCCGTGTTAATAAAGCACCTGAATTAGCCAATATGTTGTTAGGGGATGCTGGTTGGAATAAAGTAAAAGTCAATAATTCTTTGAAAACGTGGGCAACGAAATATGTGAATATACCGAAAAGAATTCCGGTATTCCTTTATTACCAGACAGCCTGGGTTGATGAAAAAGGAAAACCACAATATCGTGCTGATATTTATGAATATGATAGCCATGCCAGACAAAAATCTGAACTTATATCTCAGGTTTTGGTAGCCAGATAATACTCTTATTTTTGTTAAATTATAAATGGAAAAAGTTAATAATATATTTTAGCAGTGAGGAATGTTCTCACTGCTATTTTTTTACCTGCCATCTCTCCCATACTTTAATTTTTTCTTTTAGTTATTGCACATTTACTAAATTAATAGCTTGCATTAACCAAATATAAATATTTAAATTCAGTTTAATAAAAACTGTATTCTGTAAATCAGAATAAAAACATCAGCTAAAAAATTTACATTAATGTACAAAAATAGTAAAAGCTACTTTTTTGTTCGTTGCGGTTTTGTTAATTGATTGGTGTTAACTGTTAATATATTTTTGAAACTATCTAAGAATCAGAGAAAGCAGTAGAGCACAATATATGAATAATATTGATCATAACCGCCGTAAGTGGCTCGGCGTAAGTATGGTTGCATTAGGGTTAGGTTTATTGCCCCAACATGCACTAGCCACACTGACAACACCACGCCCCAGGATCCTACGGGTAGATAATCTCCATACCGGAGAAACAATTAAAGCCGAGTTCTTTGATGGGCGTCATTATAATAAATCTGAACTTATTAGACTGAATTATTTATTCCGTGATTATCGCCAAAATGAAACAAAGAAAATTGATCCAAAATTATTTGATCAAATTTACCTGTTACAAATGATGATGGGAACAAATAAACCAGTTCAGTTAGTTTCAGGATATCGTTCATTAAAGACGAATAATATGTTGCGTCATGCAAGTTCAGGCGTGGCAAAACACAGTTACCATACCCGCGGTCAGGCAATGGATTTCCATATTGATGGCATGGAGTTATCACATATCCGTAAAGCTGCATTGAAAATGAAAGCTGGTGGAGTAGGGTTTTACCCAAAAAGTAATTTTATTCATATTGATACAGGCCCGGTTAGGACGTGGTAATCTTATTATATCTTTCATATTTCAAGTGGACTGTAAAATAGCTTGAAAAATGACGAATATATTAAGAATTTGTCCTGATTGTGGAGTGTAAACAATACAATGAAATACCACATAATGCCTGTCACCGTTGCGATGCAGAATTGTACGTTGATCTGGTGCGATGAAACACTGGAAGCTGCAATTGTTGATCCGGGAGGTGAAGCTGAAAAACTGATCGCTGAGATCGAGAGGCGGGGAGTAAAGTTAACCCAGGTTTTGCTGACACATGGTCATTTTGATCATGTTGGTGCAACTGTTGATATCGCTAAATATTTTAATGTACCGGTGCATGGGCCGCATAAAGGTGACGCTTTCTGGATAGAAGCGTTAGAGGTTCAATGCCAGATGTTTGGCGTTGAAGAATGCCCATCTTTTACCCCTGAACGTTGGCTGGATGATGGGGATACGGTAAAAGTCGGTAATATTCAGCTTTCTGTCTTACATTGTCCGGGACATACTCCGGGGCATATTATCTTTGCCAATCATGCTGATAAATTGATTTCGATGGGAGATGTGCTGTTTAAAGGTAGTATTGGCAGAACGGATTTTCCGGGTGGGAATCATGATGAATTGATCCAATCCATCAAAGAAAAAGTTCTGGCTTTGGGGGATGACTATCAATTTATTCCGGGCCATGGCCCAATGTCAACGTTGGGGCATGAACGGAAAACGAATCCATTCTTACAAAACTAACCAATAATTGTTTGATTCAGCATTTCTGAGTTTTACAGATAGTTGGAAAGAAAAAGCCGCTTTTTCAGCGGCTTTAATATCAATATAGGATTGTGTCTTCAATGAAATTTTGAATTTTACTTAAAGTACAGCAACAATCGCTTCACACAGAGGAACCATGTTCTCCAGTGTTAAACCAGCTACGTTAATACGGCCGGAGCTGACTGCATAAACAGCGTATTCTTCACGCAGGCGTTCAACCTGTTCTTTAGTCAGACCGCTGAATGAGAACATACCATTTTGAGCACAGATGAAGCTGAAATCCTGTTTTGCACCTTTTTCTTGTAAGGTGTTGACGAACAACTGACGCATACGCTGAATGCGTTCACGCATTGTTGCCAGTTCCTGAATCCATTCTGCTTTCAGTTCTTCGTTGGACAGAATTGTCGTAACAACAGAAGCGCCGTGAGCTGGTGGGTTAGAATAGTTGGTACGTACAATAAATTTAGCCTGACTGAACGCTTTCTCTGCAGTATCGCTATCTGCTGCAACGATAGTACAGGCACCAACACGCTCATTGTACAGGCCAAAGTTTTTGGAGTAAGAGCTGGCAACGATCAATTCATTATGGTTTTTGGCAAAAATGCGCAGACCTTCAGCATCTTCATCCAGACCTTTAGCAAAACCCTGATAAGCAAAATCGAATACAGGTAGCCAGCCATTTGCCGCAGATAAATCTGCCAGTTTCTGCCACTGCTCAGGAGTAGGATCGATACCGGTTGGGTTATGACAGCAGCCGTGTAACAGAACAACATCACCTGCTTGTGCTTCAGATAGGCTTGCCAGCATTCCTTCGAAATTCAGAGCGTGTTTTTCTGCATCGTAATAGTTATATTCGCGGATCTCTAAACCTGCGCTGGAGAAAACACCTTTATGGTTTGGCCAGGTTGGGTTACTGATCCAAACACGTTTGGCATTAGTTTGCTTGGCAATAAAATCAGCGGCAGTACGCAGTGCGCCTGTTCCGCCTGGGCTTTGTACGGTACGGGCACGTTTTTCAGTAACGATGGCACTGGTGTTGCCAAAGAGCAGTTCCTGAGTCACACGACCAAACTCCGGTAATCCGCTGATTGCCAGATAATTTTTAGTGGTTTCGTTTTCCAGCAGGAATTTTTCTGCTTTTTTAACGGTGGTCAGGACAGGAGTTTTACCGGTTTCATCTTTATAGACACCGATACCCAGATTGATTTTATTTTCGCGGGGATCAGCTTTAAAGCTATCAGCTAAACCAAGAATAGGGTCGGCAGGCGCTGCTGTGATTTTTTCAAACATTTTTTTATTCCAAAATTTGGAGAGTTAAGCCCGAAATAAATTATACGCTGTTCAGGGTAACCCTAAGAAATCGATTTGCCAACCACTTGTAGCAAAAAGAATAAAATCTTGTGAAGTAGTTTGCGAAGTGAAGAAAAGAGTCTGAAAAAACAGAGAGATGAAATGCAAAAAGCAGCGCCGTAGCGCTGCTTTTCTGAGACAAATGGTTTAACTTTTCGCTAAACTGTTTATCAGCGGTGATTAGAACTGATAAGTCAGACCAACACCGAATACGTTGCGGCCGTTTGCATCGCCACCTTCGTTTTTGTCCAACAGGTTGATTTTGTAATCAACAAAGGTAGACAGGTTTTTGTTAAAGTAGTAGTAAGTACCTACAGAAACATATTTAACCAAGTCTGCGTTGAAGCCTTTAGCATTGTTGTTACGATCCAGATCTTTACCTTTAGACTGAACATAAGCCAGAGATGGTTTCAAACCGTAGTCTGCGAACAGGTATTGTGCAACTAACTCAACGTTTTGGGTTTTATTAGCAATCTCTTTGGTCAGTTTACCGTGTTTAGTTACTACTGTACCCGGAGTCATATTACGGGTTTCACCGTACATTGCTGCTAGGTATACGTTGTTAGCATCGTATTTAGCACCGATGTTCCATGCCTCAGCGCGTTTACCACGAGCTTGTTCATTATTCCACTGCTCGTTTCCGCGGGTAGAATTAGCGTAAGAAGCACCAACGTTGACACCGTAACCTACGTCATAAGTAGCAGACATACCGTAGCCGTCACCATTTGAGGTCACGTCAGCAGTATCTTTACGTTTGTTTTTGGTACGCTCACTGTTTTGACCCTGATATTGCAGAGCAACGTTCAGACCATCAACCAGACCGAAGAAATCAGTGTTACGGTAAGTTAACAGACCAGTCGCACGGCCAGTCATGTAGTTATCAGTTTTGGACATAGAGTCACCACCAAAGATTGGCAGTACGTCAGTCCATGCGTTGACGTCGTAGTTTACGCCGTAGTTACGGCCGTAATCCAGTGAGCCGTAGTTAGCGAATTTCAGACCAGCGAAAGCCAAGCGGGTGGCTGTATCAGATTCAGATTCTGCACCTTTAGCTTTCATGTTGTATTCCCAACGACCGAAACCAGTCAGTTGGTCAGAAATCTGAGTTTCGCCTTTGATACCGATACGAGCGTAAGAATCGTCGCCATCTTGGCCGCTTCTTTTATCAGCGAACTGATGACGAACGTCAACTTTACCGTACAGATCCAGTTTGTTGCCGTCTTTGTTAAAGATTTCAGCTGCGTTTGCTGTACCAGCAACCAGCAAAGTTGGAATTACCACTGCAAGAATATTGCGCTTCATTATTATTACCCTCATTGGTGTTATTTAGACATCTGGCACACATTGAAAACAGAACACTAAAATTTTTGGAACTATTTGTGGGTATCAGGTGTCTTATTAATCTGCGCTCAGTGTTCCATTGGTTATGGCTTTTATCCACCCTCAAAGTGCTACAAAAGTACAAAATTAGTAACAAACTGAAAAAACATATTACAAAATGTAAATGTCAAGGAACTTTTTTTGCACTGTTTTGGCGATAAAATGAAAAAAGCCAACTTTCGCTGGCTTTTCTCAGGATTGATTTTTGGTTATTTTTCGAACGGATTCATTAGAAACTTGCGTTTCTTGGCGTTCTTGGGAATGGGATAACGTCGCGTACGTTTGAGACACCCGTGACATAAGCCACCAGACGTTCAAAGCCCAGACCAAAACCAGAGTGAGGAACGGTGCCGTAACGGCGCAGATCACGATACCACCAGTAATCTTCTTTATTCAGCCCCATCTCTTCCAGACGCGCATCCAGTACATCCAGACGCTCTTCACGCTGAGAACCACCAATGATTTCACCAATGCCCGGTGCCAGAACATCCATTGCCGCGACAGTTTTACCATCTTCATTCATACGCATGTAGAACGCTTTGATGTCTTTTGGATAGTTCTTCATGATGACTGGTGCACCAAAGTGCTTCTCTGCCAGATAACGCTCATGCTCAGATGACAAATCAACACCCCAGTAAACCGGGTTTTCGAATTTATGACTACAGTTTTCCAGAATTTCAATGGCATCTGTGTAATCCAATTGAACAAAGTCAGAATCGACAAATTTTTCCAGTCGGGTAATAACTTCACTGTCAACGCGCTCTGCAAAGAACGCCAGATCGTCAGCACGCTCTTCCAAAGCCACTTTAAAGACATATTTCAGCATTTCTTCAGCGAGTTTAGCGATATCGTTCAGATCAGCGAAAGCCACTTCTGGTTCAAGCATCCAGAATTCGGCCAGATGGCGGCTGGTATTGGAATTTTCAGCACGGAAAGTCGGCCCGAAGGTGTAAACCTTACTTAATGCACAGGCATAAGTTTCACCGTTTAACTGACCAGATACAGTCAGGAAGGCTTCACGCCCGAAGAAGTCTTTACTGAAATCAACTTCACCTTTATCAGTCAATGGCAGGTTTTGCATGTCCAGAGTGGAAACGCGGAACATTTCACCTGCACCTTCTGTATCTGAGGCGGTGATCAGAGGTGAAGATACCCAGAAGAAACCTTTCTCGTGGTAAAAACGATGCAGTGCTTGCGCCAGTGTGTGACGAACACGTGCAACCGCACCAATCAGGTTAGTACGTGGGCGAAGGTGAGCGACTTCACGCAGATACTCGATGCTATGGCGTTTTGCTGCCATCGGATAAGTATCGGGATCTTCCACCATACCAACGACCACAATGTTGGTTGCCTGTAATTCGAAACTCTGACCTTTACCCTGTGATTCCACAACAGTACCGGTTACTTCTACAGAGCAGCCGGTTGTGAGGTTCAGAACTTCATCCTGATAATTAGGCAAATTATTATTAACGACGGCCTGTAAGGGATTAAAGCAGGAACCGTCATAAACGGCGAGGAACGAGATACCAGCTTTAGAATCTCTCCTTGTACGTACCCAGCCGCGGACGGTGACTTCGCTGCCAACCGGAACACGGCCTTGCAGTACATCGACTACAGGCGCTACGCTCATAAATTTCTCTCTTCTTTATAATAGGTAATTAATATAGATAACTAGACTTACTGTAAGTCGTGCCAAATGGCACGATGACTCCTTATCTTACTTGTCCTTTCACAGGAAACAAGTAGAAATTAAGGGGGTTAAGGCGGAAATAAAGGGAAAAGTTGTTTTTTATCGGCGTAACCAGAAAGACGATGATTACGCCAATTAAAGAGCGGTACAAACTATCCTGAAAATTACACGGCTTTTTTCATTTCAGGGATATCAAATGCTCTGCGTAATTTGTTGACAAATTCGACATCTTCACAGATGGTTTTTCCCGGACTATCAGACAATTTGGCTACAGGCTTACCGTTACATTCAACCAATTTGATTACAATATTTAGCGGTTTTATCCCCGGAATATTGCAGGTCAGACGTGTACCAATGCCGAACATGACATTGATTCGTTGATGGAAATGACGATAAAGAGCCAGTGATTTTTGCAAATCCAGACTATCCGAAAATACCAGTGTTTTAGTCAGTGGGTCGATACCCAGTGACAGATAATGAGCAATCGCTTTTTCGCCCCAGTCAACGGGATCACCGGAATCATGGCGCAGGCCGTTATAGGCAACAGCAAAAGGTTTATCGAAATCCCGTAAAAAAGCATCCATAGTGATACAATCTGTCAGGGCAATGCCTAACTGGTTCGGATACTCATTCAGCCAGGTCTGCAACGCCGCGCGCTGGCTGTTAGCGAGTTCGGGGCTGATTTGCTGATGAGCCTGAAACCATTCGTGAGCCTGCGTACCGAGCGGTGCCAGATCAAGTTGTTGTGCCAGCTGGTAGTTACTGGTTCCAATCAGATAAGGAAAACTCTCTTTCAGTTCCTTAACAATGGCATATTGCACTTCGTGTGAAAAACGGCGGCGGGTGCCGAAATCCATCAGTTTGAAACCCGATAAATCGATATGTTCTGCTGCGGCATCCTGATAGAACAGCTCAATTAATTTTCTGAGCTGGCTGACAGCCGCTTCTGCTTTAATCTCAGGCGAGCGATCGCGGTGTACCAGTTCACTAATCAGGGCAAGTAACGGTACTTCCCACAGGATAACTTCACGCCATAAACCTGAAATTCTGATAGCAAGCTGTCCTTTATCAGTAACAGAAACTTCTACTTGTTCAGGGTTAAAACGGAAGGTTTTGAACCAGTCCAGATAATCTTGTTTAAAAAATGGTAAACCAGACAGATATTCAGCTTCTTGTTCTGTCAGAGTCAGATCAGCCATCATGTTAATCTGCTGGCGTAATGCCCCGGCGTATTTACCGAGTAGTTCATCACCACGGCAGCGGAACTCTGCAACAACATGAATATCGTTGTAATGGTGGTACACTGCTTGCTGCATATGAAATTTATAAGCATCAGTATCAAGCAGTGATTTGATAATCGGGGTAGCGTCTAAAGTCATGGCGCGTCAGGCATCCTCGCGGAGCATTTGTGTCTGCTAAATCGATAAAGTCCGAAGAGTATACCGCGATTATTCTGTTATTAAAGCTACATAATCGCATATATTTTTCCGGACAATACAGATTAAGGTTGATCAATTTATAGATGATATCATGTTAAATACAATATGAGATGGCAAGTAGCACAAAAGTACCAATATTCTCAAAACAGGTTTTATACCTTTATTTAATAAATGATTAACATCTGAAAAAAGAGATTTCCGGATTGAAAGGATAGAGTCTCTGTGGCAGCGTTAGCTTCTCACATTAAGTAATGAAAAAAGGTTTCTTATGACACAACAGCGGCTTGTTAAACATCGTCTGGATTATAAAGCGCCAGACTATACTATTACAGATATTGATCTCGATTTTGAACTGGATGCAGATAAAACAACTGTAACAGCAACCAGCCAAGTAAAACGTCTGATTAATGATATTACTCCACTCATTTTAGATGGAGAAAACCTGACATTAAAGAGTATCCATATTAATGATAAGGCATGGGAGCATTATCAGGAGCAGGATGGCAAATTAATCATTGAACAACTGCCTGCTCAGTTTACCCTGAAAATAGTGAATGAAAATAATCCTGCGGCTAACAGTGCACTTGAAGGGCTGTATGTATCAGGTGATGCTTTGTGCACCCAGTGTGAAGCTGAAGGTTTCCGCAATATCACTTATTATCTGGACAGGCCGGATGTATTGGCCCGTTTTACCACTCGTCTCACTGCGGATAAATCCAAATACCCGTATTTATTGTCCAATGGTAACCGTATTGAGCAGGGAGAGCTGAGTGATGGCCGTCATTGGGTTAAATGGCAGGATCCATTCCCGAAACCATCTTATCTGTTTGCGTTAGTCGCAGGGGATTTTGATGTCCTGCATGATACGTTTATTACGCGTAGTGGTCGCAAAGTTGCGCTGGAATTGTTTGTTGACCGGGGCAATCTGGATCGTGCTGGCTGGGCTATGACGTCGCTGAAAAATTCCATGAAGTGGGATGAAAGCCGTTTTGGTCTGGAATATGATCTTGATATTTATATGATTGTTGCCGTTGATTTCTTCAACATGGGAGCGATGGAGAATAAAGGGCTGAATGTCTTTAACTCCAAATATGTCTTAGCGAAAACGGAAACAGCAACAGACAAAGATTATCTTGGCATTGAAGCTGTAATTGGGCATGAATATTTCCATAACTGGACAGGAAACAGGATCACCTGCCGTGACTGGTTCCAGTTAAGCCTGAAAGAGGGGCTGACCGTTTTCCGTGATCAGGAATTCAGTTCTGATTTGGGTTCACGCTCTGTGAATCGTATTAACAATGTGCGTATTATGCGTGCAGCTCAGTTTGCTGAAGATGCCAGCCCGATGGCGCATCCTATCCGCCCTGAGCAGGTGATGGAAATGAATAACTTCTATACGCTGACTGTTTATGAAAAAGGCTCAGAAGTCATTCGAATGATCCACACTTTACTGGGTGAAGAGCAATTTCAGGCAGGTATCCAGCTTTATGTACACCGTCATGATGGCAGCGCAGCAACCTGTGATGATTTTGTACAGGCAATGGAGGATGCTTCAAACGTTGATTTGACACTATTCCGCCGCTGGTACAGTCAATCGGGTACGCCGGTACTGACCGTGCGTGATGAATATGATGCGGAAAAACAGCAGTATCTGTTGCATGTCAGTCAGATGACACCACCAACTGCAGATCAGAAAGAGAAATTGCCTCTGCACATTCCGCTGGATATTGAACTATATGATGAACATGGTCGTGTCATTCCGCTACGTCGTGATGGGCAGCCTGTGCATCATGTTCTGAATGTTATCAGTACAGAACAGACATTTGTATTTGATGATGTACCGTCACAGCCGGTGCCTTCTTTATTACGTGAATTCTCTGCACCAGTGAAACTGGATTATTTATATAGTGACAGCCAGTTGACCTTCCTGATGAAATATGCCCGCAATGAATTTTCTCGTTGGGATGCGGCACAGGCACTGTTAGCGAATTATATAAAACTGAATGTTACCCGTTATCAGCAATCCCAGTCGGTAGAATTGCCAATGCATGTTATTGATGCATTCCGTGCTGTATTGCTGGATAAAGATATTGACCCAGCACTGGCGGCCCTGATCCTGACACTGCCGTCTGAAAATGAAGTGGCAGAGTTGTTTACAGTGATTGATCCACCGGCCATTCATGAAGTGCTTGATGTCATCACACGTAGTCTGGCAAACGAAATGGCAGATGAATTTGCGGCTGTGTACCATAGTATTTACACAGGGGCATATCGTGTGGAGCATAAGGATATTGCTAAACGGTCATTGCGTAATATTTGCCTGCATTATTTATCCTTTATTGAAGACCAAGCACAGGCTGATAAACTAGTCGCCGCTCAGTATTATCAGGCAGATAATATGACCGATACTGTTGCAGCACTATCTGCGGCAATGGCGGCAGAATTGCCTTGCAGTTATCAACTAATGGATGAGTTTGATCAACGCTGGCATCAGGATGGGTTGGTCATGGATAAATGGTTTATGCTTCAGGCAACCAGCCCGGCATTTGATGTACTTGATAAAGTACGTAGTTTAATGAGCCATCGCTCTTTCAGTCTGAGTAACCCAAACCGCACTTATTCACTGCTGAGAACCTTCTTTGCCAATAACGCAGTCGCATTCCATGCTGAGAATGGTCGTGGTTATCAGTTCCTGAAAGAAGTTCTGACTGATCTGAACACGCGTAACCCGCAAGTGGCTTCACGTCTAATTGAGCCATTAATCCGCCTGAAACGCTATGATGAAAAACGTCAGGCGTTGATGCGTACAACGCTAGAAGAACTGAAAACACTGGAAAACTTATCGGGTGATTTATTTGAGAAAATCACAAAAGCACTGGAAAGCTGAGTAATGACATTTCCTCCGGCTTCAGCCGGAGGAAATTAATAAATATCTTCTGCGTTACATTTACATTTTGACAATATCTCTTTAAGATGCTCCGCGCTTATTTCACAGTCACCACAACCTGTCATTATGCTCGCAGCGCAGGAGATTGCATGTATTATCCGCTTCTAAAGAAGGCATTGTTCCAGCTTGATCCGGAACAGGCCCATGAGCTTACTTTTCGCCAGCTCAAACTTGTTACCGGTACTCCTTTCGAATTCCTCATCCGCCAGTCAGTTGCCACTAAACCCGTTACCTGCATGGGGTTGTCATTTAAGAATCCTCTTGGCTTAGCCGCCGGTCTTGATAAAAATGGTGATTGTATTGATGCCTTTGGTGCAATGGGCTTTGGTTTTGTTGAAATTGGTACAGTAACTCCACGTCCGCAGGCAGGGAATGATAAACCGAGATTATTCCGTGTTGTTGAAGCAGAAGGTATTATTAATCGGATGGGCTTTAATAATCTCGGCGTTGATAATTTGGTTGAGAATGTTAAGAAAGCAAAATACGACGGGATTATCGGAATTAATATTGGCAAAAATAAAGATACTCCGGTAGAGAATGGTAAAGATGATTATTTAATTTGCATGGATAAAGTGTATCCCCATGCTGGTTATATTACGATTAATATCTCTTCACCTAATACACCGGGCCTGAGAACATTACAGTATGGCGAAGCACTGGATGATCTTCTGTCTGCGATTAAAAATAAACAAAGTGAACTACAACAAAAATATCAAAAGTATGTTCCTGTTGCCGTAAAAATTTCGCCAGACCTTACCGAAGCTGAATTAGTAGAAGTTGCAGATAGTTTAATGCGCCACCAAATTGATGGGGTAATTGCAACGAATACCACTTTGGACAGAAAGATTATTGAAGGATTAAATCACTGCCAGCAGGCTGGTGGTTTAAGTGGCCGCCCGGTGCAGCTACGCAGTACAGAAATCATTCGCCGTTTTTCTCAGGAATTAAAAGGTGAAATCCCCATTATTGGCGTGGGTGGAATTGATTCATTAGTTTCAGCCAGAGAGAAAATGGAAGCAGGTGCTTCATTGATTCAGATATTCTCTGGTTTTATCTATAAAGGGCCGAAATTAATCAAAGATATTGTTAATCATATCTGAATATTTTCTGAAATCTGGTGTTTAAGGTTTAGTATTAAAGGCGTTGGGGGTTTATTTCTGCCCCCAACTCGTCTATATTTTGTTTGACAGATTAAAAGTTTATCAACTTTTTAAAATTCCCATTAGGGCGGTGCTTATTTTTAAACAAATAAACTATTTTGAGCAGAAAAGGGTAACCAATGAAAATTAGGCCTGATGATCAATGGCGCTGGTATTTTGATACTGAGCATAATCGTGTCATGCTCGATCTTGCCAATGGTATGGTTTTTCGTTCTCGTTTTCCTGCCAGAATGTTGACTGCCTATGTCACCACAATGAAAGAAATTAACTTTTCTGTCGATGATGCAGCGCTTTATTATACTTTTGAAGAATATTCCCGCCGTATTAATATTGCCCCAGAACTCAGAGCTGAATTAGCGTTAAATGGATTGGTTGCATTTCGTTTTATGAAACCACAGATGCCTAAGAGCTGGTATTTTTCTATCTGTTCTTTAATAAACAAACCTGAGCAGGGTGAAATTATTCAGGTTCGTTTGCAGGAAGATGGCACAGAAGCGTTATTTATGGTTGCTGAAGCAGGTGAAAATGCCAGTGTTTGTTTATTAGTAGAGCAAAAATTAGATCTCGGAGATCGTATAATGAATTTCTGTGATCCGATAAAAATAATGAATGACCGTTTAATGCCTTATACTGAACCAACTCAGGCCCCTATATATGATAAGGCGATTTAAAGAATTATTTATTAATCCGGTTCTATGATTGATCCCAATACACAAATCCAAAAATCAGCTAAAGGCTGACAGTTTTTTTCAATCTTAATCAAATCTTAACTTACTCCTGACCATCGAAAACTGCCGGTATTTTTCGTACATAAGCGCCTCAACACTGCGCCACAGGCTATTTTTCACCTTTATTTTTACCTGAAGCGAGCAATCTTATGACATGTTGCTGGTATTAGCTATAATGGCAGCAATTTTTTAGTGGTACATTTTTTAGTAAATAATAGTCTTGGTGAATAATACATGAACTCTCTCTTTGCCAGCACGGCACGTGGACTGGAAGAACTGTTAAAGAACGAACTGGAAACGCTGGGGGCACAATCTTGTAAGATTGCTCAGGGTGGGGTTCATTTTAAAGGCGACGAACGGGTGATGTATAAAAGTCTGCTCTGGAGCAGATTAGCATCCCGTATCCTGCTACCGCTTAATGAATTTAAGGTTTATAGCGATCTTGATCTGTATCTTGGTGTCCAGTCTATTGACTGGACTGAAATTTTTTCAGTAGATAGCACATTCGCAGTCCATTTCAGTGGGACAAATGAAGAAATCAGAAATACACAATATGGTGCACTGAAAGTCAAAGATGCGATTGTTGACTGTTTTATGCGGAAAACAAAGCAGCGTCCTGATGTTGCCAAACAACAGCCGGATGTGCGTATTAATGTCTTTCTTAATAAAGAAAAAGCAAGCGTATCACTCGATCTGAGTGGAGAAGGGCTGCATATTCGTGGTTATCGTGATTTAGCCGGGCAGGCTCCACTGAAAGAAAATCTGGCAGCCGCAGTTGTGTTGCGTTCCGGCTGGAATATGGGAACACCGATGGTTGACCCGATGTGCGGTTCAGGAACCCTGTTGATCGAAGCGGCGATGATGGCTGCCGATTGTGCGCCGGGTTTAAACCGTCAGCGTTGGGGTTTCACGTCGTGGCTGAAATTCGATGAAGCTATCTGGCGTGAAGTCATCACTGAGGCACAGGTGCGTTTCCGTAGAGGGTTACAGGAAACTTCATCACGCTTTTGGGGGCTGGATATTGATCGTCGTGTTATGGATATGGCGCGTTCAAATGCTCGCAGAGCCGGTGTTTCGCAGCTGATTGAATTTCAGCAGGGCGATGCGAGTAAGCTGGAAAATCCATTGCAGGAAGGAGTAACAGGTACGATATTAAGTAACCCGCCATATGGAGAGCGTCTCGAAAGTGAACCGGCATTGATTGCTTTGCACAATGTATTCGGTCGGATCATAAAAAACCGTTTTCCGGGTTGGCGTTTATCCCTGTTCAGCGCTTCACCAGAGTTGTTAAGTTGCCTGCAATTGCGTGCTGAACGCGAGTTTAAAGCGAAGAATGGCCCTTTAGATTGTGTTCAGAAAAATTATTCTATTCAAAAAAATGATGCGATTCAGCAAAATGAACAAGCATCAGGCAAACCTCAGCCACTGGATGGTGGTATTGCTGAAGATTACGCTAACCGTTTGCGTAAAAATGAAAAGAAACTCAGTAAATGGGCGAAACAGCAGAGTATTGATTGCTATCGTTTATATGATGCAGATTTGCCGGAATATAATGTCGCCGTTGATCGTTATGCTGACAAAGTTATCGTACAAGAATATGCTCCGCCTAAATCGGTAGATGCCAATAAAGCCCGCCAGCGTTTGTTTGACGTCATTAGCGCAACAATGAATGTACTCGGGCTGCAATCTAATCAGTTGATTCTGAAAACCCGCCAGCGCCAGAAAGGCAAAAATCAATATGAAAAACTTGCCGAAAAGAAAGAATTCTTTTTGGTGAATGAATATGGCGCGAAATTCTGGGTTAACCTGACAGATTACTTGGATACAGGATTATTCCTTGATCACCGTATTGCCCGCAAAAAACTCGGGGAAATGAGTCAGGGTAAAGACTTCCTCAATCTGTTTTCCTATACCGGCTCAGCAACAGTTCATGCCGGACTGGGTGGTGCGCGCTCAACGACCACAGTGGATATGTCCCGAACCTACCTTGAGTGGGCGGAGAAAAACTTACAGGTAAATGGTCTGGCTGGCCGTCAGCATCGTCTGATTCAGGCAGATTGTCTGGGTTGGCTGGCCCAAACACGCGAACAGTTTGACCTGATTTTTATTGATCCACCGACATTCTCCAACTCTAAACGTATGGAAGATACATTTGATGTTCAGCGCGATCATATCGATTTAATGAAGCAATTAAAGCGCTTACTCCGTCGCGGAGGAACATTAATGTTCTCCAATAATAAACGCGGTTTCAAAATGGATTTTGCTGAACTGGAGAAATTAGGTCTGGTAGCAGAAGATATTACAGAAAAAACTTTGTCGCAGGATTTTGCCCGTAACCGCCAGATCCACAACTGCTGGCTACTGCGTCACGTTGGCGAGGGAAAATAATATTATGTCATTGATTAATCTATCGGGTGCCTGGCTGTCATTCGGTGATTCGCCATTATTGGATGATACTGAACTCCATATTGAAGAAAATGAAAGAGTATGTCTGGTTGGCCGCAATGGCGCAGGGAAATCCACCCTGCTGCGTGTGTTGGCGAAAGAGCAGCCACTGGACGACGGACAGGTTATTTATGAACAGGATTTGATTGTTGCCCGGTTACAACAGGATCCGCCTCGTGATGTAGAAGGTACGGTCTTTGATTTTGTAGCGGAAGGTGTCAAAGAGCAGGCGGAGTATATTAAGGCATTCCATCATACTTCACGATTGGTGGAAACAGATCCTAGTGAGAAAAACCTCAACCGACTGGCAGAATTACAGGAAGTGTTGGATACCCGTAACCTCTGGTTACTGGACAGCCGTATCAGTGATGTATTAAAGCAACTTGCTTTACCTGCGGAAGCGAAATTATCTTCTTTATCCGGAGGCTGGTTACGCAAAGCGGCTTTGGGGAGAGCTTTAGTCAGTTCACCGAAAGTTCTTTTCCTTGATGAGCCAACAAACCATCTGGATATTGAGACGATTGAGTGGCTGGAAAATTTCCTGAAAGACTTTAATGGCAGTCTGGTTTTTATTTCCCATGACCGTTCATTTATTCGCAGTATGGCGACCCGTATTATCGATTTGGATCGCGGAAAACTGACGTCTTGGCCGGGGAACTATGATAAGTACCTTGAAGGCAAAGAAGAAGCATTACGGGTTGAAGATTTGCAGAATGCGGAATTTGATAAAAAACTGGCTCAGGAAGAGGTCTGGATCCGGCAGGGAATTAAAGCCCGCCGTACCCGTAATGAAGGACGGGTGAGAGCACTAAAAGCGTTGCGAGTCGAGCGCTCAGAACGTCGTAACGTTATGGGTAGTGCCAGAATGCAGGTTGAAGAAGCAACCCGTTCCGGCAAGATTGTATTTGAACTGGAAAACGTTAATTACCAGATTGGCGACAAAACGTTAGTTAAAAACTTTTCGGCTCAGATTCAGCGTGGTGACAAAATTGCCTTAGTGGGGCCGAATGGTTGCGGTAAAACAACATTACTGAAACTGATGCTGGGGGATTTGAAGGCAGACAGTGGGCGGCTTCATTGTGGTACAAAACTGGAAGTTGCTTATTTTGATCAGCACCGTGCTGCACTTGATCCTGACAAAACAGTGATGGATAACCTTGCCGAAGGTAAACAGGAAGTCATGGTGAACGGTCGCCCGCGCCATGTTTTAGGCTATCTGCAAGACTTCCTTTTCCATCCTAAGCGCGCAATGACACCGGTACGAGCTCTTTCAGGCGGAGAACGTAACCGTTTGTTGTTAGCCCGCTTATTCCTGAAGCCCAGCAACCTGCTTATTCTCGATGAACCGACGAATGACCTTGACGTTGAAACACTGGAGTTACTGGAAGAATTAGTGGATGGCTACACGGGTACGGTTATTCTGGTAAGCCATGACCGTCAGTTTGTTGATAACTCAGTGACAGAATGCTGGATTTTTGAAGGCAACGGTGAGATCAACAACTATGTTGGTGGGTATTTCGATGCTCAGCAACAGCGGGCGCAAACCGTTTCTTTACGTCAGTCTTCCGCAAAAAAAGAGAAGGCAGAGAGTAAGCCGGCTAAGGTTAAAGAAACCACAAAACGTTCAAATAATAAGATAAGTTACCATTTACTCAGAGAGTTAGAACAACTACCATCATTATTGGAAACGTTAGAGCAAGAAATAGAACAGTTACAAGCTAAGGTCAGTGATCCTGACTTTTTTAATCAGTCACACGAAGTCACACAAAATGTTCTACAGGATCTGGCAAATAAAGAGCAGTCGTTAGAGAAAGCTTTTGATCGCTGGCAGGAACTGGAAATGATGAAAAATGGATAATGTTTGCCGGTGATATCCGACAGTGTACAGATTACCGCTATACTCGCGGTAATCTGACAACCTGATGATATAAAGGGCAGCATTGATTTTGTTTATGGGAGAGGCACCTTGTGTTCTGACAATCATCAGCATGATAGGCTGGTTTTATGCTACCAATGCGATATGCTGGTGGCATTGCCTGATCTGGAGGAAGGAAAAAAGGCTGTTTGTCCACGATGTGATACTTTACTGACTGCAAAGTGGAAAGAACCACGTAATCAACCGACAGGTTATGCAGTCAGTGCATTATTTATGTTATTCCTCGCCTGTCTGTTCCCTTTTGTCAGCATGAATGTTGCGGGGATTGTCAGTGAAATTACACTGACAGAAATCCCCAAGACCATGTTCAGTGAAGATTATTCGAGTATAGCTGTATTCTTCCTGATCTTTGTGCAGCTTGTACCTGCATTCTGCATGCTTTCTATCATCCTTTTATGCCAGAACATAAAAATGGCGCTTCGGCTGAAAATTGAGTTGGCGCGCATTTTATTTCAGATGAAAACTTGGTGCATGGCCGAAATATTTTTAGCTGGCGTGTTAGTCAGCTTTGTTAAGCTCATGGCGTATGGCGATATTGCGGTTGGCCTCAGTTTTCTGCCTTACTGTCTTTTTTGTCTGTTTCAGATCAGGGCCTTTCAATGTCTGGACCGGTATTGGATCTGGAATGATATAGAATCTGCACCGAAAATACGGGTTCCCCTACAAACGGGAAAACCCGGCTTAATTCAGGGGGTCAGGCTATGTCAGTGCTGTACTGCTATTCTACCAGCGCAGAAACATCAATGTCCCCGTTGCCACTCAAAGGGCCATGCCCGTCGCCATTACAGTCTTCAGTGGACAATGGCACTATTGATTACATCAGCCATACTTTATATTCCAGCAAATATGTTACCGATAATGGTGACACAAACATTAGGAAGTGACATTAATTCAACCATTCTGGAAGGTATTATTTTGCTTTGGAGCACGGGGTCTTATCCCGTTGCTCTGGTTATTTTTATCGCCAGTATTATGGTACCTTTACTGAAAATGCTCGCTATTTGCTGGTTATGCTGGGATGCAAAAAGGCATGGCAGATACAACTCTGAAACTATGCATTTTATTTATGAAATAGTGGAGTTTGTTGGCCGCTGGTCAATGATTGATGTTTTTGTTATCGCAGTATTATCGGCATTAGTACGCATGGGGCAGTTTATGAGTATCTATCCCGCAACGGGAGCAATACTGTTTGCTTCAGTGGTAATTTTAACGATGTTTGCATCAATGACCTTTGATCCGCGCCTGACATGGGACAAAGCAAATAAGAAATTTGAGTTACGGAACAGTGGGGAATCATAAGGTGACGGATAAAGAAGAAACGTTGGCTCAAGCCAAGATCAGCAAACTTAAGAGTTGGTCACCTATATGGATCGTACCAATTATTACTGTGCTCATCGGTGCCTGGATACTATTTTATCACTTTAGCCATCAGGGGCCTGAAGTAATACTGATAACCTCTAATGCTGAAGGTATTGAAGCCGGAAAAACGAAAATAAAAAGTCGCAGTGTTAATGTAGGTGTGGTTGAAAGAGTGTCATTAAGCGATAGCCTAGGTGAAGTGATCATCAAAGCTCGTCTGAATGATGGTATGGAGAGACTATTACATAAAGATACCGCATTTTGGGTCGTTAAACCTCAAATTGGGCGTGAAGGGGTTTCTGGCCTGAGTACATTGTTATCGGGAGTATTTATTGAATTACAGCCCGGTAGCGAAGGAAGTGGAGAAAGAAAATTTTCACTATTGGATTCACCACCATTAGCCTCACCTGATGCAAAAGGTATGCGGCTGATCTTAACCAGTGAAAAAGCAGGGCGATTATCCGCAGGCGACCCTGTTTTGTTTCGGGGTTATCGTGTTGGTTCAGTGGAAACAAGTACTTTCGATCCTAAATCCCGTCTCGCCAGATATCAGATTTTCATTAATTCACCTTATGACGGACTATTAACAACCAATATTCGATTCTGGAAAGACAGTGGTGTTGCTTTTGATGTGTCATCACAGGGAGTCAGGGTTGAGGTCGCGGCATTATCCACTTTATTTGCTGGTGGAGTCAGTTTTGATGTGCCCAAAGGCTGGGATTTAGGCAAACCGGTACAAGAAAAAGAAATATTTAGGCTTTACGATAACGAAAGAAATATTGAGAACTCACTGTATACCGAACATAGGGATTTTTTGCTGTTCTTCTCTGATTCAATCAGAGGCCTACAGCCGGGAGCGCCTGTCGAGTTTCGGGGGATAAGAGTGGGTACAGTTGCCAAAGTTCCTTTTTACGCTGACGGGATCAAGCAACGCCTTGATAACGATTTTCGCATTCCTGTCTTAATTCATATGGAGCCTGAACGGTTTGAGAGAGAAATTGGTGATGGCTTTTACACAGATAAAGAACTGGAAAAAATTATTTCCCGGGGCTTAAGAGCTTCTCTGAAATCCGGCAATTTACTGACAGGAGCACTGTTCATCGATCTGGACTTTTACGCTGATGAAAAGACATGGAAAGGCCCGAGAGAAATAGCAGGTTATGAGATTTTACCTACTACAAGTAGCGGATTGGCTCAGATACAACAAAAAGTCACCATGGCGCTGGATAAAATTAATCAAATGCCGATTGAACCTCTCTTTATTCAGGCAACACAAACATTAGAAGAAAGTCAGAAAACCATCAAGGCTGCGCAGAAGACGATGGATGAGTTAAATCGTATTCTTGCGAGCAAAGAAGCGCAGGGGCTGCCTAAAGATCTACATAATACCTTGAATGAATTAAACCGTAGTATGCAGGGGATTCAGCCGGGTTCACAGGCTTACAATAAACTGGTTGATAATATGCAACGGTTGGATCAGGTCTTGCGTGAATTGCAGCCGATATTGAAAACCCTGAACAATAAGAGCAATGCACTGGTATTTGAAGCGGAAGCCACACAGGATCCTGAACCGAAAAAGGCGAGTCATTAATGAAAAAACTGATGTTAAGATTGGCATTTTTTATACCTGCTGGTTTCTTGCTGATGGGGGGAATGTTACTTTCAGGATGTAGCAGTCAACCGCAGAAAACTTATTATCAACTACCTGTTGTCACAAAATCCTCAGAGGTAAAACGGGTAAATATCGAACATGAACCTCAACTATGGATAAAAAAGGTCAGTCTTGCTGATTACCTAGCATCACCGGGTATTGTTTATCAAACAGGGGATGTTAGTTACATCAATGCTACGAATCATTTATGGGCTAGCCCGCTGGAACAGCAGTTACAACAAATTCTGACTACTCAGTTGAGCGCCGCATTTCCGCAAAGGCTGGTCTCTGACCAGCTTCTGGAAAAAAATGCTGACATATTGAATATCACAATCACAGCTTTTCATGGGCGCTATGATGGTCGGGTTATCATTCAGGGATACTGGCTTTTATCTAATCAAAAAGAGACGATTAAGCGGGCATTTAATTTAGAGTTGAAACAGACAGAAAACGGCTATGCGCAATTAGTACGTACTTTATCCATGGGTTATAACCAGTTAATTCAGTCTATTGCCAGCCAGATATCTTATACAAAAGGATAATGTATGAAAAAAGCCATTTTTTTCTTATTGAATGATTATGCTGATTGGGAAAGTGCGTATCTTGCTTCCAGGCTTAATATAAGCAAAGAATGGCTGGTGGAAACCGCCTCTTTAGACAAAGGAACCTGTAAATCAATAGGAGGCTTTAACACAGTTATTGACTACTCTTTAGCTATGATCCCTCGTGATATTGAACTTTTTATCTTAATTGGAGGTAATTCATGGAATATAGACAATAGCGAACTGAAAAGCCTGATAACTTTTTACCTCACTTCGGGAGTTATTGTTGGTGCAATTTGTGGTGCGGTAGACTTTTTAGCTAAAAATGGTTTATTAAATAATTTTCAGCATACGGGTAATTCGCAATATCTATGGAATGGATACCAAGAGTATAAAAATGGAAAAAATTTCATCAAAGAACAATCCGTCACTGATAGAAACCTTATTACTGCAAATGGAACAGCCGCAATAGAGTTTTCTGAACAAATCCTGAAAGTAATATATAGCAATAAAAAAGAAGAGATAGAGAAGGAACACGAGCTATTCAAGGTAGGTTATTATAATTATTGTAATAAATATGGCGATCCATTTTCTTAAATAAAAGATGAAGAATTTTATATTCCTCAGGTCAGCTATTAGCACGAATAAAAGTTGATACCCGATGTCGGCACTGTATATGCCATGGAATTGATTGATTAACGTGGCAATCCCTCCCCGCTAAATTTAATGATCTGTAATAATACTGATTACCTTGCAGAAGCATGATTGTCTTTGCTTAATATGTGGTGTAGTTGTGAGCAAACTTTTTTAATCTGTTGCACCACGGCATGAGTAATGAAAATAACTATTTGATTAAAATAAATTTATGCGGTGTATCAGTATGATATACGAGAGCTGTTTTTTTGTTTTGATTTAAGTTTTGACACCTTTAACCAAAGTCGGTAACTCTCATTTTTTCAAGATGAAATGTAGTTGAAATCAGAGATCTCATAAAAGAAGAGAGAAAGCCGTACTCCTCGCCTAAATAGCTTGTCAAAATGGTAGGAGTATCAAAGAAACTCGATCCTAAATTTGCGAAATTTTTGTTCCCAAAACGCAAAATCACAGAAAAAAGGATCGAGTCATGCTCATC
>NZ_CAWQJR010000143.1:0-1001 GCF_963894935.1 Xenorhabdus sp. PB61.4 | reverse complement strand
ACGCGATGCTCGACTTTTATGATGAGTTGAAATGACATAGCCGCTCCTTTATAACTTTAAGTCGCCAAACTGAGAGAAATAAAGGAATAAAGGCTATGTCACATCAAGATTTTATCATTTGGGTGTTTTGTTGGATAGACGATAATTTAACAGCGTTACAGCAAGGCACACGACTGAGGAGCCGGGGGATCCCACCTAAGCTGAGTGATGCGGAAGTCATCACAATGGAAGTCGTGGGTGAATTCTTAGGATTTTCAACAGATAAAGGAATTTGGACGTATTTTTGTGATCACTGGCGCGAGTGGTTTCCGGGACTGGGTTCACGGGCCAATTTTGCTAAACAGGCTTCCAATCTTTGGGTTGTTAAACAAAAATTGCAAGAAAAGCTGGCGAGATTATTGGGCGCATTAGACAGGCCAGTACATATCATCGACGGATTTCCGCTGCCCGTCTGTGTATTCAAAAGAGCGAAAGGCAGTGCCAATTTTAAAGGACAAGCCGGTTATGGATACTGTGTCGCCAAGAACGAAACTTACTACGGCTTTAAAGGGCATCTCATGATAGATGAAATCGGCGTAGTAACGGGATTCACGTTGACACCTGCTAATGTCAGTGAGCGCAAAGCAAGCTGGGATGTGGTCGGCCCGATAAAAGGCTATTTGCTCGGTGACAAAGGGTATTTAGGCGTTGAGTTTAAAGAGGAAATGAATAAATCAGGTATTGAAATAATTACGCCAGTACGTGCCAATATGGATGATCCCGTCCCCAAAGAAACGAGAAAGTGTATTAATGCCAAACGCCGTCTAATTGAAACCGTGATTGGTCAACTTGCCGGACAATTTGCTATCGAGAAGTGCTGGGCGCGAGATTTGTGGCATTTGAGTAATCGAATAGCCAGAAAACTGCTTTCTCATACGTTGGGCATTTTTGCTAATTTTAAACAAGGTAAAAGACAACGCGACTGGCTTCAACAAGCTAACGTTATAAAGTGTTAAAGTCGA
>NZ_CAWQJR010000142.1:0-1107 GCF_963894935.1 Xenorhabdus sp. PB61.4 | reverse complement strand
AAACAGTTTATAGGTTGATTTAAAAAAATAAAACTAATGAGTCGATTTTTGCAAAACCTTAGAATTACTAAATGACATCGCACTTAATATGAATGAAGTCGTATTGTTGAATATTTTTAATTACAATAGGATATATGCCCACATACTAAATTTCAATTAACTATGTGGGCATTTACTAACACTTTTAATAAAATCTATTTTTATTTTTAAAATCCAAAATATTGGTTACTATTATAACCCTGAGGAGTATTAACATCAATACGTATTGCATGAGCAGATATATTTTCTGGAAGTTTTAAAATGGTTGCTTTTGTTGAAAAACTACCATGTTTTCCTATAGTTTCATTATTTTTAAGTTCAATTGAACCCGATGGTGGATCAAATGTTATCACTCCAGGGTGGTACATCGAAACGGTGGTATCGTGGACAATACTCCAAGTTACATTTGTGTCATCAAGTTTCCAGTGATGAGGCGATGAAGTTTGCCAAATTTTTACCGTACAGTCTATTATATCTCCAACTTTTATATCACCTTGTTTTGAAGGAGTCATACTAATAGTATATCGATTACGATACTGGATAAGCTGAGAATTTATTTCTTTTATTGGAGATGAAGTTGAAGCGCTTATACAGATTTTATCAGGATAATATCCCGTAAACTTGGTAGATGTAAAACCAGAACTATTTGTCGTTAACTGATAGTTTTCAAATATACCACCACTGCTTGGATCATTATTAACAGGACCATATGGATAACACTTTGATTGTGAAGCATCATCTGGAGCATAGCTTTTATTGCAGAAGGGATTTAATGTTATTATCTCACCACTCCCATCCGGATTTTTTACAGAAAAGCAAATTTCGGCTTGAAACCCAGTATCATAAATATATGGGTGAGTTATCACTTGTATTACGAATGTTGAAATAAATTTCGCTGATAAAGGAGGAGCTTTAGTTTCTGGGAAATCTGTAAGATATGCACTTATAACAAATTGAGTATCTCTATTTTTCAAGCAAGCAATAGAAATATCTATTGACTCATCTTGAAGGGTTTTAGTAGTCCAAGTTTGACTATTTGATTCTTTGAATATTACGTTAGAATTATCT
>NZ_CAWQJR010000141.1:0-1127 GCF_963894935.1 Xenorhabdus sp. PB61.4 | reverse complement strand
ATTTATAGGTGTATATCACAAAAAGGATATATATAATGAAAATAAAATTCAAAAAATATTTTTCCATATTAATTTTATTTATACCTATCCCCCTGCTTTCCTTAAGTCCACCAAATATAAGCATTTGTAATCAGGTAAAAAATCCTCCTAAAGGAGTAATATATAAAAATCCTAAAGTCGGTGCTCTTATAGCAAAAAGACTCAACAAGCGATTTAACAATATCGTGAGTGAATGTGGAAATAACTTTAGCACTCCAGCTTATGAATGCAGCGGAATTATATTACGAGCGATCAACCCAAATGAAACTAATTTTTGGGAAAAGGGACAGGCATTCTCTTATTTCCGTGCAGATCTGAATACTTTTAAGCTTTTTAAAGATAGGCCAACAGCATATGTTATAAATGGAAGCGGTAGCTATAAAAACCCTTATGGAAAACAGGTTTATGCAAAATGTGTCTATCCATTAGATGGTTACACTATCAGTCGCAATTCCAATTCATATCTTCCAGGGTGTACAAGAAGCAACTTATTTCCGGATATTCCTGGAGAATGCGACAAAAGAGGGATAACGACCCTTGAACAATGGAAAGAGGATTTTAATAAAATCCCTAGAAATAAAATACCTGAAAGATATGCTCATCAATGCTCATTTGATGCTCATAGATCATCCGGTGCAAAGGAATTTGCATTAAATTTGGAGGCCAGGAAATCATTAAATATTAACCTAGAATCATATGATTACATACAAAATGAAATAATTATTAAGCCTTGGAATGAATTAGATTATAAGCCTCAGCATATACCTGTAGAGGCAATAATTTATACTGACTTTAATACGGAAAGTCATTATCCTGGGGTTCACGCGTTAAGATATGCCCAAGCTATGCAATGTGCATATGTAAAAGCAACTATGGATAATCTCGGCAATGAAAAAAGAGTAAAATATCCAGTTCCTATAATCTATCTTGACTTAGAGGAATTAAGAATTGGTAAGGGAAAAGAAATATTCAAATATAAAGAACGAGATCAAATGGTAACAAAAAGATTTGAAAAATCACATGCACCTAATTTTTATTTTTTGAAAAACATTTAAAAAATAAATTAAATATCCCATACAAATTAATCA
>NZ_CAWQJR010000140.1:0-1143 GCF_963894935.1 Xenorhabdus sp. PB61.4 | reverse complement strand
ATACTGGATTAACTTTTAATGAATATTTAAGGGGTCTTATTAATTATAATGGAATTGAAATCCTTCTTGATCAATCAGGAAATTTACTTATTATTTAAGAAGATATGTAAAACAATATATTCTTTTAAATTAGAGCTAATATAATTTTAAGAAGACGGAATCGCCAATTTATAGGACTTAGATCCTGATGTGCGTATGATTTATGAAAAAATAATTTCAAAAATCATATGCACTAAAACGCGATTAAACAAAATAGTAAGCAAGGTGTAACGTCCGCTATTGGCACAATAGCCGACAGTTTGATTAGGTTTCTCCCAGATCATCAATAGTGTCAGAGTGGGTCTTAGTTGATACAACTCATTGGTAATTACAGAAAAAGGCTGTTCTCAACTATCTGTTTAATCCTCCAATTTTATTTTTATAAGCACTGAGTGAGATACCATTTATTCATTTCTTTCAAACTATTACTTCAAAAACATCATGCAGTTTTTACAAAAAACACACCATCCATTCCATTTTCTTTATTGCGAATAAACAAGTAACCAATAGCGTCAGATAAACCTAATGCATCTTGAAACGGTTCAGGAAAATCTGCCAGAATATATCTGGCACACAAAGTGATAATCATTCCCAATGTCACCTATATCATCTAATCCATGTGGAATTTTTTTTGAAAAAAGCGAGACCATTGGGTAATCATCATCCTCTATTTCCATATCTAAAAAATTAACACTTCTTTCTGGTATAAATTTATCATTATTTTCCAAGTTATGATTAGTCAGAGAATATGAAACAAACGTAAATCCTGATTTAATGAGATTGAGTTATTGCTCATCACCAAAGTAAGTAACGCTATCAAAAAAATATTCATCATCAGAATAAGTTGAAAATACAGATAGGTATCCTGATGTTGGTAATATCCCCTCGGGTATTCTAGGTGATAACTTTTCGCAATCTATAGAAAAAAGATGAAGTAGTTTTTCTCCATCAGGGTTCACTGGCCACTGTGATACCTACCCTTTATTTCCCCCAAACTCAACAACCACCGACTAAAGTCGGTGGGTTAGTGATTAACGGACTGAAAGTCCGGATACGCATCGGCTAAACGATGCGTCAATTATCCAGCCTGAAGTGATCATTCGG
>NZ_CAWQJR010000139.1:0-1154 GCF_963894935.1 Xenorhabdus sp. PB61.4 | reverse complement strand
TAAATAAGCTTTCATAATAACGATACACTCATTTTTTTCATTCCCGGTTGTTGCCCTAATGAAAATGCAATCATAAATTCTTCAACGCACGCTAAGAGTTGCCACATATACCGACAGCAATGATTCCGTGTGACGGTTTCATGCAAAGACTGCCACAAGCGTTCAATTTTATTTAGCCATGGCGAATAGACCGGTAAAAATAACAGGTTAAATTGAGGATTTTGTTTTAGCCATTCTCTGACTTTCTGGCTTTTGTGAATACCATAATTATCCAAAATCAACGTGATACTTTTGGCTTGACGATACTGACGATTAATTTTCTCTAACATATTGATAAATAAATCAGTGTTTTTCTTTATCCCCCCGACATAGATCACTTGACCTGTTCGGGCATCAAGGCAGCCTGCAAGGTAGTGCTTTTGGTTTTTCCCCGGCGTCATCACGCGTTTTTGTTGTCCTTTTAGACACCAGTCTGCCCCGATTTTAGGATTCAGATCGATATCGACTTCATCTTCATAAAAAACAAGATGTTGCTCTGATGCGTTGGCTAAGGCTTCGGTGATTTTTGCCATTTTTTCGTCATACTCCGGATCAGGCTTTTTGACAGTAGGCGCCGCTCTTCGCCAGACAATACCCACCTGACAAAAGTAACGATAAAGCGTACTTTTCGACAGTGATAACCCTAATAATTCATTGATTATCTGAGTGATAAGTTCAATACTCCAGCGTGAACGCAAACAGTCAAAATCCTGCGGGGAGTGTGATAATAAGAACGACAACAAGCTAAAAATCGGGGCTAAATTCCATCGAGCAGGCCTCCCTCTCGGTAAACTTTTTAATCCTTCCAGCCCATATAACGTTAACCAATTTATCCAACGATGGACGGAAGAACGTGAACAATGAAGGGTTCTGGCGATGTAAGAAACGGTCTGACCTTCATGTAACATCAAGAGTGCCATGAGTCGGCGGGCATAATCTTTATCCCGGGTTTTATGAATAAATTTTTTCATCTGACGTCGTTCATTTCGGGGGATTGGTGCTATGATTCGCATCACTCAGTCCATTTTGGGATTTTTTTGATTTGGCGATTAATCAGATCGCAAAAATTGGACTGAGTTCCCTTCAAGTGATCTACTATTTTGAAAGCTTATTTA
>NZ_CAWQJR010000138.1:0-1236 GCF_963894935.1 Xenorhabdus sp. PB61.4 | reverse complement strand
ATAATGAAATGGACACCTCCCCAAATCGGCTTCAGTGAGCCATGCTGAATACATCAGCAAAATATGAAGAGGTGTCCCATGGAACAAGTTATCGGAATTGATCTGGCAAAGCGAGTTTTTCAGTTAAATATCGTGTCTTCCACGGGAAAACACATTCAGAACAAAATGGTACCTCGTGAAAAACTGACCGCTTTCATTGCCCAACAACCGTCATCAAGGATAGTGATGGAAGCCTGTGGCAGTGCCAATTACTGGAGTCGCCAATTCAAACGGCTTGGGCATGAAGTCAAACAAATCAGCCCTCAATATGTCGCGCCTTTCAGAATGGGCAGTAAAAATGATAAAAACGATGCGATTGCCATTGTAGAAGCTGACAGTCGTCCGGGTATGCGATATGTGCCGGAAAAAACGATAGAGCAACAAGATATCCAATGCCTGCATCGAGTTCGTCAGCGCCTGATGAAAAACCGGATTGCACTGATTAACCAGATACGCGGATTAGGACTGGAATATGGCATTACCATACCGGAAAGTGCTCACAAGGTAGAACAATGTTTACTTGATCATCTGGAAAATGCTGAAAATGAATTGACGGTATTAAGTCGTCAGTTTTTTCAGGAATTGTTGTGTGAATTAAAAGGTCTTCAGCAACGTCTGAATGAACTGGATAAGCGTCTTAATCATCTGAATACCCAGCATGAAGATACCCGCAGACTGTTAACGTTACCGGGGGTTGGGCCATTGGGCGCTTCAGCGCTGATGATAACATTGGGTGGGGGTAAGGATTTTAAAAATGGCCGCCATTTCGCCAGCTACTTAGGGCTGGTGCCGAAAGAACATAGCAGCGGCGGAAAAGTCAGACAGCTCGGTATCAGTAAGCGGGGCAATGCCTATTTAAGGGGAATACTGATACATGGTGCCCGTTCTGTCGTGTATAGACTCAATAAGCGGCCTGACGAACAATGTGATGAATTACAACGCTGGCTAAAAGGTGTGATAGAGCGTAGTGGTGTCAATAAGGCGGTCGTTGCATTAGCCAATAAGAATGCCCGAATCGCTTGGGCATGGGTTAACCAACCCTCGGTTTATACCCCTCGAGGAGGGATTATGTGGTTGAAGTCCGTAAGTAGTAGATGTACTGACAGGTAGTACCGACTCTCTGTGAACCTGGCAAATAGCTCAGTCTACCAAGACTGTTGAAATAATGAGGACAGAGAGGGCGGATTTTCATCAGGG
>NZ_CAWQJR010000137.1:0-1243 GCF_963894935.1 Xenorhabdus sp. PB61.4 | reverse complement strand
TAAATGAAAAATGTACCACCATGATAGTAAGTTAAATATTAAAATATATCGGATTTTTTATTAAATATAATTTATTAAAAAATGTAATAGGATACATTGTGGAAAATCTGGAACCAGCCAATTCCATCAAAGGAAAAAGGGCCTATACTTAAGTATGGTGAAGCATTCCAATAATGTCCAAATTTGGAATTATTTTTTATATTCCTTTATATATCAGTGTGTCCTAATTGGCTTTGGTCAACTATCCCACAGATGTAAATTGTGAGCGTACCAACTACAATATTCGATCAGGATTACATGTGAGTAATTTCATTCCATCCTTTCAGTATGTGAAAGTTATCAATACATTGCAGAGATATCTGATCATAAAAACATTAGTGGGATTTTTAGAAGTTCAATCTTTTATTTGATGAATTGAATTACTGGAATAGTATTTGGAGATGTATTCAATTTTTTGGTTATGTATTCAAAGAGTTGACCACTCTCAAACATAATATTCACGTTCAATGAAAGTGTCGATCACTTTGTCATGCATTTCAGGTGACTTTGAATAACCAAGTGTTTTACGGTTCAGGCGCTTAATTCGGTTACGTAACGTTAAATTTTCACGTTCGATACGTTGAATAAAATATTTTCCAACCAGATTGTTGGCTGAAGGCAGTCAATTATAGTATAGGCACGATAATCATCAGTACACCAAAAGGCCGCCTTGCATTTAGGTAGTTTTTTCAATAACTTTTTCTGCGTTTTCTTGTTTCGTCTACCAAAAGCATGCGCAATGATACGTTTTAGGCGAGGCTCCCAAGCATACCATAACCAACGCTGGCACTTTTTATTTCCGACGAATGACCATATTTCGTTAACTTCACCCAGCGGTAAGGTTGGTACCCACCTTTGCCAATGCCATGTTTTTTAACGTCCTTCGTCTGGTGACAAAATCGATATTTTACTTCTACTGTGGCCATGCATGTTATCTCGCAAGATTGGCATTATTACACTTCGGCTTTCAAGTTGCCTCTTTGTTGTCTGCACTCGCTCACCCCAGTCACATAGTTATCTATGCTCCTAGGTATGAACTCCTTGCCGCCGCGATGCATCTTGACCGAATTTTTAATAACTCTATCTTACGTTCTGGTAACCTCTAAAAACTCTCAATATAAAAAATAAGATCAATTTTGCACTCACCAATAAATGTCCTTATTGTGTATGACTTTTTTCTTGCTTTTTCAGGGAAAAAATAAAC